>SYLK01000325.1 GCA_005809115.1 Planctomyces sp.
AGATCCCGCCGAGTCAGAATCCCCACCAGTCGACCATTTACCGTAATCGGAACACCGCCGATGTTGCGCTCGTCCATCAGACGCACGGCTTCACCCGCAGGTGTCTCCGGAGGCAGCGTCACGGGATCGACAATCACGCCGTGTTCGCTGCGCTTGACACGATCAACCTGCAATGCCTGCTGCTCGATCGTCATATTCTTGTGAATAATGCCGATTCCTCCCAGCTGGGCCATGGCCACCGCCATCTCACTTTCCGTGACCGTGTCCATCGGGCTGCTGATGATCGGCACATTCAGCGGGATCGTGCGCGTCAGGAAGGAACTGACATCGACATCCGACGGAACCACTTCACTGTAACCCGGCTCCAGCAATACGTCGTCAAACGTCAGACCCCGATAGGCGATGCGATCCTGCATGGTTATCGTCACTTTCCATCAGATTTCGGGTGCGGGTGCGGGTGAATCGACGGGATCCGCGCTGACGTCCGCCCCGTCCACCCCGGGATCGTCGTCAGCCACGCCGGAGGCTCCGCCCGACCCGTCGCCTGCGGCAAGAACTGCCTGTCGCACCCGGTTGGCCAGGCGAATCAATGTCTCGATGTCGATCTGTTCAGCCCGCAAATCCGGCCGCAACTGCTGCTCAGCCAGAATCGCGTCCACCGCGGATTTGTCGAGCTGCATGCGGTACATCCCGGCCACAACACTGCGCACCAGCTTCCGCCGATGATGAAACAGGCGGCGGAGGAAATCGTGGAGAAAACTGCGATCCGCGATCCGCGCTGCCAGATCCTCGTCGCGCCAGATGCTGATAATCGCGGAATCCACCTTCGGACGAGGCCAGAAGACATTCGGGCCCATCCGACGAATGATCCGGATCGAACTCTGCGCCTGAATCCAGGCAGATAACGCGCCGAACACCGGGCTCCCCGGAGACGCTGCCATCTTTTCAGCCAGCTCCCACTGAATCGTGGCCACAATCCGAGTCCATGGCAGTTCCGACGCGATCACATTCGAGATCACCGGTGTCGCCACGCTGTACGGAAGATTTGCGACCAGTTTCAGGCGACCTCCCGGGACCGACTTCACCGCCTCCTCAATCACCTGCATGATCTCGGGACACAGGCGATTCTTGTTTTTTAGAATGTCGCGATTGAGCAGTACCACGTTGGTGCAGTGCTCCACCGCCGACGCAGCCAGCTGGTACATCCGCGGATCAATCTCGATCGAGACGACTCGTGCCGCCTGAGCGGCCAGAAAGGCGGTCATGCCGCCAGTGCCCGCACCAACCTCCAGAACGACATCATCCGGTCCCAGGTCGGCGCTGCGCACCACCAGCTCGATCAGATTCACGTCGATCAGAAAATTCTGCCCCAGATCCGACCGCGGGTTGTATCCGTGATCCCGGAACAGCGCCATCAGATAACTGCGCGTCTGCCGCTGCACGTCTTTCATGACAGAATCCGACCTTCCGACTGTCCAGGTGTCGCCAGGACCGGAACACTCGGAAACACACTGTGCCGCAGCAGGCTGGCGACGTATTTCCCCAGAATGTCCGTCTCGATATTGACCAGTTCGCCGACCACTCGCTGTCCCAGAGTGGTCACCTGCAGTGTGTGTGGAATCAGGGCCACCGAGAACCGCGCTGCTTCCACACCGACGACTGTCAGACTGACGCCGTCAACCGCGATCGAACCCTTGGGGACTGCCAGGCACAGAAGTTCCGGAGACAGTCGAAACCACATGAAGACCCATTCATCACTGCGGTCAATCTGATCCACCACCGCCGTGCCGTCGATATGGCCCTGGACAAAGTGCCCTCCCAGCCGCGCACCCACCGCCAAAGCTCGCTCCAGGTTGACACGGGCTCCGGCCGTCAGACGGCTGAGATTCGTCCGGGAAAGCGTCTCCTGCCCCGCCTCGAATTCCAGAGTCTCAGAATCACGGGCGACCACAGTCAGGCAACAGCCACTGATCGAGATGCTGTCGCCAGCCGCGACGTCCGAGGTGCGAAAACAGCCCGCATCGGGGGCAACCGAAAGGCGCAGGCCCGAGGGCATCTCGGCG
This sequence comes from Planctomyces sp., assembly GCA_005809115.1. Lineage (GTDB taxonomy): Bacteria > Planctomycetota > Planctomycetia > Planctomycetales > Planctomycetaceae > F1-80-MAGs062. The sequence goes on from SYLK01000325.1 coordinate 2,064, forward strand.
ATCCGCCTGACTGTGCCGTGTCCTTCTGCGAGGCCGGTAAACATGGGTATGCCGTGACCTGGTACAACGAAGTGGTTTCGCACGGGTCTGAGCGCAGAAACCTGTGCGGCGCGCCTGTGCCGTCTCGTTGCGATGCCAGTCTAACGCAAAAGGCGAAAAATGCACGCTCAACCGCCCCGGTTTGTCCACTCGGACCAGGAATCGCCGCCCCCACCGCCAGGCGGAGTGCCTACGGTTTGCGAATGAAGTGCTCTGCATAGCTCCGCACCGCATGCCCGTTGAGCACGTGAAACATCCGCAGCTTCTCAATCGTGGCCGCTCCAAACCGCCCCAGCGGGATATGCACGATTTTTCGACGATATCGGCTCGCCAGACGCCGCCAGCCGGCACCCGGCGGCGCTTCGCTCAGCAGGGCAATGTGCGTTTCGCCGGAATAACACAGCGCCGCCGCCAGCAGCCGCTCCTCGAGCGTATCCGCAAAATCGAACTGCGGATCACGCCAGATATCAGGAATCGGTCGCGGCGGAAACAGAAACATACACCCCCCGTATTGCGCCAGAGCAATTCCCGGGCCCACCAGGTCGCGGCTGAAGTCGGTGGCAAACAGCGACAACGTCGATTCATCCTGATGTTCCGCATGCCACGTAATGCGCCACGGATACTGCCGCGGATCCGCCGGTGAATCAAACAACATCACCACACAGTCCAGCTTTCCCCGCGCCGGCGGAAACACGCGGACATACAGATCGCCGGTGTGCCAGTTGCGGAGCGTTTCCCGGATATCCAGACCATCCTTCATGCTGGAGCTGAACTTCTCGGTCCTGGCAAGGTCGTTCCCGATCATCTGCAGTGCCGCGTCCCGGATATGCGTGCGAAAGCGCTCAATCGCCACATCCTCGGGAGGCCAGCTGCATTGACCGTAAGGATTCCAGGTCTTCCTCCATTCCACCTGCTGGCGACGTTCCGGACGTGCGTTCAGCTGACAGCTGCGCCAGACGACCGGATGCCCCGGCAGGCGGCTGACCGCGCTGAGACTGGTACCGTCCGGCAGCATCACTCGTTCCACTCCGAATCTCAGACGCGGAAATTCCTCCAGCGGCGGAAATGGGTAGTCCCTGGCCGTCTCGGCAACATGCATGGCATACTGATCTCCGGCCACCTGGCGGGCCGCCGTGATCAGGGTATAGAGATCCGGCGTGAACCGGCGCTCCATCAGAGACAGGTTGCGGATGTACCTGAGACAGACCTTCAGCAGATGTGGCGTGATCCGGCGGGCACGTGATCTCAACTCCGTCCGGTAGTGCTCGCGCGCATGAATCAGCAGCGCCTTGATGCCGTCAATCGAGAGGTTCTCGTCGTCATCCAGTCGCGCTCGCGCCAGTTCGTACAGTCCGGTGATGAACGGCAGCTCGCCCAGCGAAAAGATCAGCGTCCGGGGGTCGACGGAAAAGGTCTGGGCCGGGTTCACGGGATGCGGCTGCCGCGGCGGTCGATCGACCGCGGAATTGAAAGCATCCCTCAGCCAGGGCCAGTCCACCAGACTGCAGATGCAGAGCACTCCGTGGTACTGCTTCGTCAGGCGGTGGAGTTCGTTGGCCATCCAGTGAACTCGGTCCAGCTCTCCGCCGTCGCGGGGTGGTCGGATGGACGGCAGCACTGCCGCGGCGAACTGGTCGGTCGAAACCCGCTTCAAGGCGTACGGATCGGGCAGAACCGCAGTCCGAGGGACGTAATGATCGGATTCCGGATCAATGAAGACCGCCGGAATCCGCTCCTGCCGCGCGATGCGCAGGGCCGAGATCACCGGCTGGCACGGGTCGATCGGAACATAACTCGCCCGTCCCTGAAAGTCGTTCCCGGCCTCTTCCCCATCAGTCGCTCCTGCTGTGAACCCGGTCTGCTGGAATGTCTGCAGTGGTTCGCGCTGCAGCACAACCGAGACCAGTGGCAGCATTTCCACGGCCGCCTCAACCTCATTCTGAAACGAGGGTGGCAACGGAACGGCGAGGCAGTCGAACTTCTGCGTCAGCATCAGCCGGCGCACTTCGACCGCAAAGTCACCGCTGCCGTGAATCACGGGCAACAGAGTGAT
>SYLK01000002.1 GCA_005809115.1 Planctomyces sp.
GGCCGGGCTGATACAGATGATGGAGCCACTGCGGAAAGCCGGTGTTCCGGGAATGTGGAACACGTATGTGTGCGTCGATGATCTGCAGTCTGCGCTGGACAGTGCCGTGCAGCTGGGCGCGACCATCACCTGCCCCGTGACAAATGCCGTGGAACATGGACTGATCGCGTTTGTGAAGGATCAGACAGGCGGAGTGATCGGCCTGTGGCAGAGTGGATCTCATGGAGGTTCTGCGCTTCGCGGCGATACCAATACAGTGTGCTGGAATGAGCTGGCCACTCGCGATCTGGCGGCCGCCTGTGACTTTTACGGTTCTCTGTTTGGATGGTCGTTCGAGGAAAATCCCGGGTCGCCCGTGCCGTATGTCATCATCTGTCTGAATCACGGCAAGCAGGTCGGTGGCATCATGCAGATGACGGCAGAATGGGGTGAAATGCCATCCCACTGGACAATCTACTTTCAGGTGGATGCCGTCGACTCTGTGGCCGCCCGCGTTCAGCAGCTGAACGGTGCCATGGTGGTTCCACCGTTTGATACGCCAGTGGGACGGATTGCTGTCGTAAGTGATAACCAGGGAGCAGCCTTCAGTGTGATTCGTCTCGAGCACATGCCGGAAGCAGAGCCAGTGCCGGCATAAGGGGCTGTCCGAATACCGTGTAACGGACAAATTCGGGAGGGCGAGGCTCCTGCCACGGGAAGTGTGTCAACCGGATGCGGCCGCTGGCTGGCAATCCTGCGTTCAACAGGAACAAATGGGGAGAGCAATCCATGAGATGGCTGCTGAGTATCGTCGCTGCAGGCTGCATGACTCAGGTTGTGCTGCCCGCGGCATCGCCAGCGGATGACAGTGTCACGCTGGAAAATGTCCAGACGCCTCAGCCGAATAAGGCGGATGAGCCGCTGGCGGAGGAGTTTTCTCTGACTCAGGCGGTGCGATTTCTGGACACCGCGGCACTGGCCTGGCAGAAAGACCGCCAGTGTTTCACGTGTCACACGAATTTCGCTTACCTGTACGCGCGTCCGGCGGTTTCGGCGGGCGCTGAATCCCACCGACAGGTCCGCGCATCTGCGGAAAAACTCGTCAGCGAACGCTGGCCCGACAAGGGACCTCGCTGGGACGCCGAGGTCGTGGCGGCCGCTGCCGCTCTGGCCTACAACGACGCTGCCACGACAGGGCATCTTCACGAGACGACGCGGGCGGCCCTGGAGCGGATGTGGACCCTGCAGAAGGCGGACGGCGGCTGGAGCTGGCTGAAATGCGACTGGCCGCCCATGGAGTCGGACGACCACTACGGTGTCACTCTGGCCGCCATCGCCGTCGGCGCAGCCCCGGATGGCTACGCCTCCTCCGAGGCCGCGCAGAAAGGTCTGCTGGGAATCCGCAGATGGCTTGCCGAGAACCCTCCGCCCACCATGCATCATCGGGCAATGCTGCTGTGGGCAGCCAGTTACCTGCCCGATCTGCTGACTGCCGATGAACAACAAGAAACGGTCCGTCAACTGCTGGATCTGCAGAAGTCCGACGGCGGCTGGGGACTGGCCACACTCGGCAACTGGAGTCGCGAAGACGAAACTCCCCAGGATACCGTTTCCAGCGATGGCTACGGAACCGGATTCGTCCTGTTCGTGCTGCGCCGTTCCGGCCTGCCCGCCTCGGCCGAACCAGCACAGCGGGCGGTCGCCTGGCTGAAGACGCATCAGAGGGAAAGCGGCCGCTGGTTCACTCGCTCGCTGCACAAGGACAGTCACCATTTCATCAGCCATGCCGGCACCGCCATGGCGGTGATGGCCCTGCAGTCCTGCGAACTACCGGCGGTCAGTCGCCGCGAACCGGTGCCGCAGATTCCGTGACTGTCTGACTTCCCTGATCATTTCCGTCTTTTCCGATCCGGTAACACGGTTGCCGGTGACACTTCATACCACTCCGTTGACACTTTTTACTCCGCCCCCCCCGACTCAGACAGGAGCCTTGCAGCATGTCCACAGCGACCGAAGTCAGAGAGATTCCGGCACCTCCGATTCGACAGACCGGCATTCTGATTGGCGACGAGTTTCGACCGTCCGTCAGCGGTAAGACCTTTGCCACCGTGAATCCGGCAACCGAGGAAGTCATCTGCCAGGTGGCCGAGGGTGACACTGAGGACATCAATCTGGCCGTGCATGCCGCGCGTTCCGCCTTCGAGACGGGCCCCTGGTCTCGCATGGATGCCCGTGACCGCGGACGGCTTCTCCACAAACTTGCTGACCTGACCGAGCGGCATCTGGATGAGCTGGCTGCACTGGAATCGCTGGACAACGGCAAACCCATCCGGGATGCGAAGGCGGCCGACCTGCCACTGGTCATCGACTGTCTCCGCTACTACGCTGGCTGGGCCGACAAGATCCACGGCGACACAATTCCCATCCGGGGGGATTTCTTCTGTTACACCCGTCGTGAGCCCGTCGGCGTCTGTGGTCAGATCATCCCCTGGAATTTTCCACTCCTGATGACCGCCTGGAAATGGGGACCCGCCCTCGCGACCGGCAACACGATTGTGATGAAGCCCGCCGAACAGACGCCACTGACATGCCTGCGACTGGCCGAACTGGCACTCGAGGCCGGATTTCCGCCTGGCGTGATCAATGTTGTCCCGGGTTACGGCCCCACCGCCGGAGCAGCGCTCGTCGCACATCCTCAGGTCGATAAGATCGCATTCACCGGGGAAGGCTCGACGGCAAAAATCATCATGCGCAATGCCGCCGAAACCCTGAAGCGACTGACCTTCGAACTCGGCGGAAAAAGTCCCAACATTGTCTTTGCCGATGCCGATCTGGATGCCGCAGTGGCCGGTGCCGAGTTTGGTCTGTTTTTCAATCAGGGGCAATGCTGTTGTGCCGGCAGCCGGCTGTTCGTGGAAGAGTCCATTCACGACAGGTTCGTGGAACTTGTCGTCGCACGCGCCAGTCAGCGCGTAATCGGGAATCCCCTGGAAGAAGCCACGCAGCAGGGGCCTCAGGTCGACAAGGCTCAGTTTGACAAGATCATGCACTACATCGAACGCGGCAGCGATCAGGGTGCCGAGTGCCGCACCGGCGGCCGACGTCATGGTCAGCGAGGATATTTCGTTCAGCCGACCGTCTTCACCGGTGTAACCGACAACATGGACATCGCGCGTGACGAAATCTTCGGCCCGGTCATGAGCATCCTGAAGTTCCGCGATATCAGCGAGGTGATTGATCGCGCCAACCAGACGCCCTATGGACTGGCGGCAGCCGTCTGGACCCGCGATGTGCAGAAAGCCCACCGGATCGCCGCCAGCGTACGCGCCGGCACTGTGTGGGTCAACTGCTACGACGTCTTCGACGCCGCAGCTCCGTTCGGCGGATTCAAGATGAGCGGTATGGGACGAGAACTCGGCGAGGCCGGCCTGGCAAATTACACGGAACTCAAAACCGTCACCGTTCGCTTGTGATCCACCCGAAAAACAGGCTCTTCCGGCCCCCCGACTCGCCAGGACCCCGTCAACGATCAGTCTTCAGGTGCCACATCCGCGAAGCGCGAGTGGTCCCAGGGCGCATCAGGCCGCTCTTTCACGCTCAGCAGCAGGAGTCCGCTCGAATCTGTGGACTGACGTGGAAGCAGCAGCTTTCTGGCCCTGCGCGCCCCCCCTCTTTTTTGAGATGGCCACTCTGTTTGCAGCGCCCGGATTTGATCGGTTTGAAATCCCCGGGAGTTGTCACTGTACGTTGTCGCAAACTCATGCCATGGAATCGGTTATGCAGCATGCCCGGCGATGCTGAGTCTCCCCCGACCGCCGTGGGCAGGGTCTCAGGTGCCCGGCAGCGCTCGGAAAAGTTCCTGATTTTCTGAATTTCCTGGTTCGCCGGATGCACGAATTCCGGACGCCACGCCACGAATATGAAGTGACAGGCTCCGAACTGCCGTGGCTTCGGAGTCTGTTGTTTTCAGAGATTTCTGCACGAATTCAGGAAAGAACGACCATGATGCGATCAGTTGCCATTGCCTGCGCCTTAGCGACAGGATTTCTGTATCCCGCGCCGCTGCAGGCCGACGAGAGTGCTGTGGATGTGGCGCGCCGCTGTGTGGAACGCGTCAATCAGATTGTCAAACGCTGCGATGAAGCCGCCCGACGTGAGACTGTGACCTGTGTCGCGACGATCAGCTGCTCGTGACCATGTTCTATCGTGAACAGAGATCTTATGAACAGATTGCGCGGAGCCTGCAGATCAGCGCAAACGCCGTCGGTCCGAAACTCGACCGGGTCCGACGGCGGCTGAAAAACATCCTGGCGGCGCTTCCGACTGACGACGATTCCTGCAGCGACCCATTTCTGAATCTGATCTCCTGACTGTTCCTGGCATTCAACACGATGTTCAGTTCCCCGCGCAACAGCCTGATGACACTGCTTCGCCTGCTGCAGCACGACCTGTCAGCAGATGAGGGTCTGGCCGTGCGCGAGCAACTGGCGGCCAGCCTGGAACTCGCCCGACAATTCCATCGCCTGTCCGAAATGCTGGCTCAACCTGTACCGCCCGAAAACCTGCTCGCACATGCTGACCAGATTGGTGCCGACAAAGTCGCAGATTTCGTCGATGGCGCAATGTCGGTTACAGAAGAATCTGAATTCGTCCGCCTTTGCCTCGACTCCCCGTCACTGCTCCGGGAGCTGTTCGCCGTCCTGTGTACCTCAGACAACAGTCCGTCAGCCGCACACGCTGCAGCCGCGGCCCACTCGGGAGTCAGCCATCCGTCTGATCCCGATCGGGATGAGGATCTGGCCGTGCAGGGGGATCCCGCGTCAGCGCGCTTCGCCCGGCCCGACGACCAGCAGCTGCTGGAACTGCTGAAGGACGCACAGTTCCTGGCCGCAGACGTCCCCGCTCAGTCCCTCAGACCGGAACTGGCTGCCAGCCGTACCGTCGCTTCCAGCGCAGTCGCCACGCAGCAGCCAGCCGAACCTCACGAGTCGACGAGTCGCCGCGGCCGTGCTTCGACTTCCCACCGGCCACGGCGTTCGAACAGGCTGGCGCTGACGGCCGGTGCCCTCCTCGCGACAGCTGCGCTGGTAACAGTGCTGATTCCCGTTCTGGTGAATTCCCGACCGGTGCGTCCGTCGCGATCCTCAAATTCATCCGGAACCGCGATCGGCAGAGAAAATCTGGTCTCTGACCAGTCGACACCTGCTGAACGCAATCAAATTGCACCGCCCGGAGCGCTTTCCGGCAGACCGTCGGCGGAGAACATCCAGGATCGTGACACTGCCGCGACAGTGGCAGGGGCAGGGGCAGGGGCAGGGGCGGA
>SYLK01000326.1 GCA_005809115.1 Planctomyces sp.
CCGCCGCTTAGTCCTCGGCGACGTACGGCAGCAGTCCGATAAAGCGAGCCCGCAGGACCGCCTTGCGGACAGCGCGCTGGTACAGTGCCGATGTCCCGGTGCGCCGTCGCGGCACGATTCGACCTTCGCGGTCAATCAGGTTGCGCAATGTTCGCAGGTCCTTGTAATCCACATAAACCGGACGCGGCACATCACCGTTCAGGCAGAACTGGCAGCTCACTTTCTTCTTTTTGAGCTTCGCGCGGCGTTTTCGAATTTTCTTCAGGTCGGCACGGGAAATTGTTGCCATTTAACTGTCTGCCACTGTCTGGCGATCCACGAAATGCGGGCTGAAACCCCGTCAAACCAGCAGTGAAATTACGTTTCAACTGCCAGTCGCCCGTCGGACTGGAATGCGATTCCAGCGGGGAAACGAAGCCGCGGATTTTAATCAGATTCTGACGCCGCGACAAGGACAGACCCTGTTTTCACCGTCCGGACAGCAGATTCGGACGCCTTTGCGATGTCACGTGGCCGCGAACACTGTCCTGCCACCGGCCACGCCCCTTGAGGCGGGGCTGCGAACGACGGTGCCGGAACAGCGCAGCTTCCCGGGATACCGACGGAATTCCGGCGGCGCCGCGCGGTCACATGACTTCAGCCGTCTCAATTCCGAGAAGAGCAAGGCCTGTGTGCAGCGCGCGAGCCATGAAATCACACAGAATCAGGCGACTGCGGCGGAGTTCAGCGGATTCCGCATCCTGTACGGAACAGCGATCGTAAAACTTACTGAATTTGTCAGCGGTCTCAAACAGCCATGCCGTCAGGAGATGAGGACGGTAGTCGGACAGCACACTGTCAATCGCAAAGTCGAATTGCAGGAGTTGCAGCGCCAGGGCGCGTTCCTCGGGCCCCGTAATCAGCACCGGGTCACCAGCGCGGAACGAACGGCGATCGAGACTGAGTCGGCGGAAAATGCCGCAGATCCTCGCGTAGGCGTACTGCATGTAGGCAGCGGTATCTCCGGTCGTCGCCAGCATCCGATCCCAGTCAAACACGTAGTCGCTGTCGCGATTGTGGTGCAGGTCAGCGTACTTGATTCCGCCGATGCCAACGATTTCAGCCACGCGAGCCCGTTCTGTCGGCGACAGCAGCGGCACGTCTCGCCGATCGTCGTTCTCGTCCACAATCACTCGCGCTCGACTGATCGCTTCGTCGATCAGGCTTTCCAGCCCCACAGTGTCACCGGCGCGTGTCTTGTACGGTTTTCCGTCTTTTCCCATGACGGTGCCAAAGCTCACATGCTGCAGCTGCAGTCGGTCATAACCCCATTTCTGTGCCGTGCGAAACAGGAGCTGAAAATGTTCGGACTGGCGTTTATCAACGACATACAGGATCTCGGCGGCCTGCAGTGTCTCGGTCCGATAGCGGATCGTGGCCAGGTCAGTTGTCGCGTACGTGAAAGCGCCATCGGATTTCTGAATCATGAACGGAGCCTTGTTCCCGTCCACGAACACACACACGGCACCTTCACTGATCGTCGCCAGCTCCTGCCGTTTCAGGCTTTCGACGACTTCGGGCAGCATCCCGTTGTAGTAGCTCTCACCGAGCGTGATGTCGAAACGCACGCCCAGTCGGTCGTAGATCCGCTGCAGAGCACTGAGGCAGGCAGGCAGGAACTCGTTCCACAGATTCTGATTGCCGGTGTCGCCACCATGGAGTCGGGCAGTCTCATCGCGCGCCAGGCGGGCGATCGCGGGATGCGACTCAGCCAGTGCCAGCAGCTCAGTTCGGCTTCGCACGGAGTCGATCACGGACTCCGCAGCGGCCAGTGCTTCGGCTGCAGACTCCCTCTGCCGCCGGGCCTGGGACGCGAGTTTCTGCGCCTTCCCGGGATCCGGATCCGGATTATGCTGCAGGCGCTGCAGCTGCTGTTCAGCCGTGTTGACGGCTTCCGCCAGCCCCGGATACCGTGCCAGATTGTCGTGATAGTCTGAGAGCTGATTGACGAGTTTGTACAGGCGTGCGAGTTCCCCCACAGGGTCGTCCTGCCAGGCCGCTGGATTCACAAAGTGGCGATATCCATAGATGATCATGCCGAACTGTGTGCCCCAGTCCCCCACGTGATTATCGCTGGTCACGCGATGCCCCGCGAACTTCAGCGTGCGACAGATGGCGTCGCCAATGACTGTGCTGCGAAGGTGGCCCACATGCATGGGTTTCGCGACATTCGGCGATGAAAAATCGACGACCACATGTCGGGGACGTTCTGTGGGCTCCACCCCCAGCCGCTCATCCCCCGCTATGGCAGTCATCCGTGACGCAATGTACGAGTCGCGCAGTCGCAGATTGATGAAACCTGGTCCGGCGATTTCCGGGGTCTCACAGAGATCGTCGATGCGCAGCCCGGCGACAATCCGAGCTGCCACCTCACGCGGCGGCAGGCTGAGATGCCGGCTGAGCGACATGGCGCAATTCGCCTGAAAATCACCGAACCGGGGATCCTGAACCGGACGGATCAGTTCCAGCATCGGAGCGGTGTCCGATGTCAGCTGGCGCAGCGCTGTGTCAAAGCGATTTCGAATTGTGCTCAGCAGTGACATGTGCAGATTTCTGAGTATTCTGATCGGTAAGATTGCCCAGCCGCGGATCAGGCTGCATCGTCAGAACCGGTAGAATCGGTCTCAGGCCGTGTCCCGGATTCCCGCGTCCCGGATTCCCCTTCGGCCGCGGTGCCTGACGGATGCGGAAGTGCCGGTGGCTGTTTCGTTCGGCCGATGGTTTCCTGAGTCAGTTCAACGCATTGTGTGACTCGACCCTACCAGCCGATCGACATATTGGCTTCGATCACACGCTGCGCTTCGTGCAGATCCGCGCCGGTATCCAGCATGTACAGGCGGATCGCATGGACTTTGTCGCCTGAAGCCCGTGCGAGACAGTCCCGCGCCACGTCACACGGTCGCGTCTTGCCTTCGAGACCCAGAAGTCGCTTCGAGATCACCCAGATATCCCGCGGACGTTTCGTGATTCTGACGATTTTCTCTTCCGGATAATGCTTCTGGGCAATGTGCTCCGCCTGTTCGACGCTGTTCGCCCAGCCGATCATGATGTGTGCTTCAGTTTCGATTTCGAACAGTGCCATCGCGAAGTCCCTGCGATTTCGGTTTGTCTGGTCCGAGCGTCAAACATGCCGCCGCTGCCCCTGCGGGGACGCTGCCGGTCCCGGATTTCAGCAGCATAGCAGCTGACGCGGCCGAATCGAATCGTCGAGTGGGTCATGCGCGAATTTCTATCTGACAGATTCTGCTGGTCAGGTGACAAGTTCCGCTGGCAGATGCGACGTTCGATGGCGTATCATGTCTCGAGAGATTCCGAATTTTCCAGAGGAATTGTCGTGTTTGGGACACGGACAGCATCAGACTCAGGCAAAGTCGCCTGCCGAAGGCACGGCGCGATTGTTGTCGCCGCGGCCGTAGTGGCGATCTTGTGCAGTGTCGGCAGTTCGGCTCAGGCGTCCTGCGGGGACTACCTGTTTACTCGCGATCATTTGCCCATCGGAACGACAGACATCCAGGATTTTCGTTTCGCCGATGGTCATGATTCC
>SYLK01000327.1 GCA_005809115.1 Planctomyces sp.
ACTGTTGCATTGATACGTGTCGGCCCAGGCGGTCGTGTTAACGCTGACGGAGGCGGGGATGTCCTGAATCCTCATGGTGCGAAACCTTTCAGTGTGCGGATGCATGGTCAGTGAAGAACCTGCTGCCCCTTTCGCAGCAGGCGCGACGACACCGTACTCTGAATGAACGGCATTTTCAAGCTTCTCTGCCGCGGAGAATTGCGAGCCATGTGCGGGGAAGAGCATTTCGGGCGGCAAGCCTCTTTTTCGTTTTCGATCGATGTGCTGCTGTCGAAGATCGGCTGCGAGGGCCGCGACGGCCTCACGGAAGAAGAAGTCGCCAGCCTGATCCGTGAAAGCGAACGTCTGCGGATCCACAGGGAGTAACGCGCACCGGCCCAGGTACCGCTTCGGGGGCTGAGTCGGCGGGGAGGATCACAGGCGGAACGCAAATGTATGGCAGATGAGTCGCCAGATTCGTTCAGCCAGGGACATGGGCGGACATTGAATCCGCGCAGATCCCGTGGCGTACAGCGGGGGTTGCGGTTCCGATTCCATCGGATTCAGCTGCACCTGCACACTGTACAGCGTCTCGGCGGGAATTCCGGACCGTGGATCGATCGTGGGGATCTGCCGAGTGGTGACAAGTTCCCGGCTGACGGCGACTTCGGGCGTGAGGTGAATATGGACCACATGTCCGCTGCGCGGTCTGGATGCAACTGAGCGAAACACAAGTTCTGCCTCCGCCTGGTCCAGCACGAATTCCACATCCTGCTGTGCCACAAGGCAGGTTGCCCTCAGCTGAGTGTACTGTCCCACCCAGCACAGCAGTGTCTGCTCTTCAACCCAGACCGTTCCATTGGCGTGGTCGAGCGGATTTCCGAACCAGGCTCCCTGATTGCGGTCTTTCCAGCCGGGTCGAGGAATCTCGCGGGCCGACAGGACGATACCCGAGACCGGGCTTCGGATCGTCAGATGTGAGGATTTTTCGGTCAGAGTGTCGAGTCGAGCACGAGTTGCTGCGGCGGCCTTGACGGCGGCCGGCAGGGCAGTCGCAGATGCGGGAACAGCAGCTCGGCGACTCCTGAGCCCGGCGATCCGCGTCTCTGCCAGTCGCATGTCGCCGGCAGTGCGTGCCGTGAGCAGGTCCAGTTCAGCGTTGTGCAGCCGGGCAATCGCTGTCCCGGCCTCAATCTGATCGCCCAACGACACCAGTGGCTCTGCATGGCCGGGAACGGTCACATAGATCGGGACCGCTGTTCCCGGCTCCAGAGTAAAAGGAGCACTGACATAGTGCGGAAACGGAACCCAGAGCAGGCCGATCACGAGCATGGCAAGAACGCTGACGCCGCCCAGAGCCCTGAGCCTGCCAGGCAGACTGTGTCCCACGTCCGCAAAGCGGCGACGAACACCCTGCATCAGACTGACCAGGAAGCCCAGCAGAACGGTTGCGGACAACAGCCCCGCGATCAGTTCCATCCCGAAGGGCCGCAACAGCTGCTGCATGACGAACAGGAGCGTCGCGACCATCAGAATGCGGTACACCGAAGAGGCAACGGCGAAACCCGTCAGGCCGATATCTGCTGCCACTGACCGTTGCTTTCCGGCAAGACGGGGAATTCCCAGTACGACACGATCAAACCATGCTCCGGCACAGCCTCGGGATTCGCTGCTGAGATTCGGGATGCGGAGCAGGTCCGAAGCGACGTAATAACCATCATACCGCATCAGTGGGTTGCCGTTGATCAGCAGCGTATTGAGCGAGCAGACCAGAAAGATATTCAGGAACAGTGCGTGCAGGGGGCCGGGGTTGCTGATCGCCCACAGAATACCGCACGTCGCCGCCAGGATCAGCTCGACGGCGATTCCCGCAGACGCCACAAAGATCCGCCGGTGCCGATCCTGCTGCAGCCACGAATCAGAGACATCGCAATACAGGAGCGGAAGAAATCCCACCACCAGGATCCCCAGCTCATGACACTCGCCCCCGAAATGGTGGCATGTCAGTCCGTGTCCGATCTCGTGCAGTACCTTGACGACGATGATCGCCACCAGCAGCAGCGGTATATGCCCCCCCGCAGCCAGTTCTGTCATCTGAGGCAGCTCCGTCTTCAGTTGTTCGAGACGCGGGACGACCATCATCACCGCGGCCAGAATGACAGCCATGCAGAGTCGCAGAAACCAGGTCTGATACACCCAGCCAATCGTTTCGTGCAGCCATTTCAGGACCCCGGAGGGATCCACACCACGAAAGCGGTGGGTCAGGATTGAGAACAGCCTGCGGAAGGTGGCCGCTGACTGCTGCTGGCGGGCCACGGCAGCCAGCCGACTGCCGAATCCGGGCTGGGTCGATCGCAGCAGACTGCCGCTGATGGCACTGTTCAGAAACATCCGGAGATTTATGGTCGAGAACGTGCTGCCCGGAAATTGCCGCTCCAGGTCGCTGGCCACGGCTGAGAGCGGACGTCTGCCGTCCAGCAGTTTCAGGAACGCAAGTTCTTCGGCTTCAACCCGAAAATATGACAGCCGCAGATGGTCTTTAATGGTCCACGCCTGCAGCTGGAATCGCTCGGCAGGTTCGATCTCGAGGTCTGACCGGAGTCGCCATGGAACGGGTGTGTCAGGATCCGGCATGTTCCCGTTCCTGCGTGAATTCTCTCAGAATCTGCATGTTCGCGGCCTGACCTGGCCGAAGACTCCCGCCGGGATTCCTGATTTCGGCTCGCACCTGGACCTGCTGATTTACGGCGTCGATCTCCGGACTGACAAATGTCAGGACTCCGTCGACTTCCACTGACCCGCTGCGGGTGTCACACGTCACGCGCACTTTCCGCCCGCGGCACGACTGATCAACCAGCTGAGCATCCACGTAGCCTTCGACGTGCAGCTGGTCGAGCCGGATGACGCGCAGGATGGGTTCCCCGGGCTCGACCCACTCACCCGCATGACAGAGTTTCTCCACCACCATTCCATCGAGAGGAGCCCGCAGTTTTCTCCGTTCCAGGCGCTCGCGGGCGATATCGACCGCCTTGCGCAGGCTCTGCAGATTCAGCTCCTGAACAGACTGCTTTGTGCGGGCCTCAGAAACTTCGTGCTCGAGTCGCAAGACCGCCAGCTGCTGCTGTTCCACGTGCATTTCCCGGCTCTGACTCCGCAGCAGTTCGATTTCGCGGTCATGCTGGGCTTTCTCCAGCTTCAGAATGTCCTGGTCCCGCACAAGCGTCAGTTTTGCCAGCTGCTGGTCGGAGACACTGGAACGGAATTCGGCGCGGGCAGCCAGAGCCCGATCGAGTTCATCCTGAGACACCTGTCGATCCTTCTCGGCCTGGCGGATCGAAATATCAGCTTCCGCGGTTCTCCGCGCGATGTGACTCTCCACCGTCACCTGACCAAGCAGCTTTCGCGCTTCTTCATGGGCCGCAGCGGCGATCGGAACTGCCGACGACTCGGCAGTCTGTTTTTCAGCCACCTGCAGATCGAGTTCCGCCAGTTCAAGATTCAGAGACGCCTCGACGTCGTCCAGTACAGCCAGAATCTGAGATGCAGTGACGCGATCTCCGGGTTCCACATCAATTCGCTGAAGCTGACCGCGTTCCAGAGCGGGCACAGCCGCCTGGTCTTTCACACGCAGGAAACAATCCCTGGCGACGATCGCAGCCGTCGGCTGCTCGTCACCGCTGAGCGTGATCTGGCACAGACAGATCCAGGCGGCTGTCAGCACAGCATGGTTGATTCGTCGTTTCCCGCAGGTCATGTTTCAACTCCCCGAAACGCGTTCGCTGATTCCCTGGCGGAACTCCGCAGCCATGGGGAACCAGCTGCACCGGAACCTCGTCGCCATGTTCAATTTGCGCCTTCGTTCCACCGCTCCGGCTGCAGCGCTGAGAATTGCAGGGCACGGTACGGCTTCCGCGACTGAGCATCCGGCGGATTGTTGTTGCCAGGCACGCCCCAGGTATCCCGGATCTCCCG
>SYLK01000328.1 GCA_005809115.1 Planctomyces sp.
ATCCGGCGTAATCCCGACCGCACTGTCCGGATCACGTTTCTGACGGGGATGGCGAATCACTTCGGCCGAACAGAGATTCCAGAAGAGAGTCGGCGACAACATGGGGTGGGCAATGATTCTGTACGGCATACCGCTGACGCTGTGTATCAGTCTGGTTTATTCAGCCACGCGGT
Source organism: Planctomyces sp. (assembly GCA_005809115.1). GTDB lineage: Bacteria > Planctomycetota > Planctomycetia > Planctomycetales > Planctomycetaceae > F1-80-MAGs062. The sequence continues at coordinate 174 of SYLK01000328.1, forward strand.
ATGAGCTTCCGTCGCGAATTCTTCACTCGTCGGCATCAATGTTCATCAAGACTTTGATTGGCCTGGCGGTGCTTTATGGCATTCTCTGGCTGGTTTCGGGCTGATGCGGGCCACCAGGGAATCGACGACCTGCTGAATCGTCAGGTCTGATGTATCTACCAGTACCGCGTCGTCAGCGGGTCTCAGCGGCGCGTGTTCCCGATTCTGGTCCCGGTGGTCACGTCGGGCAAGTTGTGCGCGAACTTCCGGCAGTTCCATTGACTCTCCCTGATCCTGAAGGTCCCGCTGACGACGGCGAGCACGGGTTTCCGTACTTGCTGTAAGATAGAATTTGTATTCTGCCTGAGGGAATACCACCGTTCCCTGGTCACGTCCTTCGGTCACGAGGCTGCCCTGACGACCGATCTCCTTCTGCAGTTCCACCAGGCGAGCACGAACCTCGGGAAGCGCGGCGATCACGGATGACACCGCCGTCACGGCGGGCGTTCTGATGGCATCCGTGACATCGTCGCCATTCAGCAGCAGCAAGTGATCGTGAAACTCGATGCAGGCAGAACGCGCGACAGTGGTGACTCCGGGCACATCGGTTTCATCCACTCCGGCACGCAGCACCGCCAGGGCCACAGCGCGATACATTGCCCCGGTGTCGAGGAATCGCAGTCTGAGCCTGGAGGCCAGCAGTCTGGCGACAGTACTTTTTCCGGACCCGGCCGGTCCGTCGATGGTAATGATCATGGTCCTGCCGGCGGGCCTCTCAGAAAATCCGCAGAGATGTGACGGAACCCTCAGAAAATCAGTTCGATTTCCTTCAGCTGGAATTTGCTGAAGTGCAGACTGACACCAGTTTCGCTGATCAGCAATGGCTCGGAGGCTGAGTCACCGAGGGATTTTCGAAACGCCGCCTTCGGGGCGCGGGCTGTCCGCAAAACACAATCCACCGGCAGTCCCTCAGTTTCACAGAGGACGAGTCTCAGTCGTGGGCGATGCCGCAGAGGATCTTCGCCGGCTCCGGCAGACGTCTCAGCCGGTCCAGCTGCGGTAACGTCGGTGGCAGCGGTAAATCCGGTGGCCGAGGTTTCCGGAGTTGAAAGCGGCGTGGCGCAGACGCCTGCCAGGCCGGATTCTGGGGAGCGTTCGGACCAATGGCCTGCGGCCGGAGCATCGGAAGTGCCGGCCGAATCGGGAGCGGGATCGGCCGTGATCGACACCAGCATCACGTTTCTGGCCGTGACCCCGAGGAGCCATGCCGTGGAGGTGGCGACAGGTCTGAGGTCAGTGGTTTCCAGAATGATTGGGGGGACCTGTGCCACGGCGGCGCAGCGAATGGGAACGGGCTGATCAAAATCGACTGTCAGGCGGAATTCGCGGGCCTCTTCGTGTTCGCAGATCAGCAGGCAGTCAGCGGTGCGACGGCTGGTCCTGCGGTGGTACGGCATGCCGTGGGTACAGACCGCGAACCGATGGTCGCCATCGGCCACTTCAAAATAGTCTGCCGTCTCAATCCGCTCACCGCGAAAATCAGCCACCTGACCGAGGACGCTGCGGGCGATGGATGCGTTTTCGTTCTCCCAGGCAAACCGGCACGTGAAGTAAGTCAGCCAGGGGTGACCGGTAACGTCCCGCGTAATCGAGTCGAAGACAAGGCGAATGGAAATTCGGGGACTGTAGCGATCAACGGCCGTGAACTGCCGGCAAACGGCCAGCACGCTTCCATCCGCCGGCGACAGAATCTCCACGAGCGACTCTACTTCACCGAGGAGGGGGCCGGAGCGGACAGTTCGAGAACTGATCAGCCGTGGTCTGGCGTAGGAAGTGGACTCTTCCGTTTTACCGTCGCCCGTTTTACCATCGCCCGTCTCACCATCGCCTGACTTCAGTTTCAGGTCGTGCTCAAAGCGGAACGACACCTGCTGACTCAGGCGGTTCACGCGTGACTGGTGGAAAATGACCGAGCTGATGCCGCCGGTCACGTCGCTCAGCAGAATGGTAAAGTGCTGATTTCTGAGGATCAGTTCCTCAGCCAGAGGCGGTTCGCGTCGGGCCGTGACCAGCCAGGGGTGTGGCGGGCGCTGGTGGACTTCGTCGGATTCGGTGAGCCAGAGGAAGCCGCCCGGCGGCAGTTGAATCCTGAGCAGGGGGCCATCAGTCGAGCGGGCCAGCGCCTGGATCGCCGAGTTTGACTCGGGGAGTCTCCAGGTGGAATTCCACGGCACCAGAACATCGCGGCGGAACGGGAGTGGATTCAAGATCAGCAGGCCGCGGGCGGTGCACGATTCGTGGGGGATCGCTGCCAGGAACTGTCGAGAGAACTCGGACTGCAGCGTCGTCAGTTGCGCTGTCAGCTCGGCGGCCATTTCGGTTTGTTGTGACGCCACATCAACCGGGTTCGTGGGAATCTCAGCGTGCAGTCGTTCGAGTTCCAGTTGCTGATCGCGGACCTGCCGCAGTCGCGTGGCTGCATCCGGCGCGACGTGCCCGGGTTGAAGCATTACCAGGAGGGCGTGCTGCACTGAGACCGCCAGCGTCTGCATCCAAAGCTGGTGCAGGGCAGCCGGTCCGGACACCGGTGACTCGGTCTTCAGGACAGCCGACTGAATCAGGCCCGGGCTGAGATATTCGCCGTGCTCAAACCGCTGGCGGTGTCGACTGCCGGAACAGATGCTTGTCAGGGTTTCGCAAGTCGCGAATTCGCCGAGCACCGGAGCGAAGGAGGCGGCAATACGGAGGTCATGGAGCCAGGGAGTCTGCAATTCGGGAAGCCGAGCGAGCAGCAATGTGGCCGGCGAATCATCCTGCATACTTTCATTGAAGCGATCGGAGAACCGCAGCATCGACGCGGCGCTGTCCACAGCCAGAGGAATGCGTGATGTGGCCGCCACTGTGGAATCGTCCGGAGCCTGCCAGTCAAACTGAGTGCACTCGCGGTCCGGGTACAGGCCGTCATCCAGAGCCACATGGAAAGCCGTTGTGTAGCCCATGTGGTGCAGGATCATGGGCAGGGAACTCAGGAGACCGAAGCGGCGACGGGACCAGTGTTTTGGCAGCAGACCGAATTCTCGCTGCAGACGCCTCGCCCCCGCCTCCAGATCATGCAGCAGGGCCGCCATCGACACCAGCGAGCTGCGCACTTCGACCAGATGCCCGGTCATCAGACAGAGTTGTCCGGCGCCGGCCCGGTCACGGACCGTCTGACGAAACTCGGGGGAATTCTGAGACCATGTCGCCAGCTGCGACACGGACGCGATCAGGTTGAGATGTGGTGTGTCCCGGATGGTCGCGATCAGTTCCGGAAGGGGAGAATCAGCCGCAGGAATGCACACATCCAGCAGGCAGCAGCTCAGTGGATAAAAGTGTTCCCGAGTCTCCAGCAGCAGTTCGAAACATTTCCTGAGATGACTGGTTGTACTGTCGACATCGGCCCGCAGGGACGCTTCGGCGGCGAGGTGGATTTCTCGCACCAGTGTCGTCTCATCGGGGTCTGCAAAATGATGCCGGCGTCGGCTGAGCAGCACCACCATCAGCCAGGTCGTCCCGAAAGCCAGAAACTGATCCACCAGCACGGGCTCCGGAGCAATGGCTGCCGCCGGCTGGGTGAATTCCGCCGGTCCCGTGAATTCCGCCGCTGCCCTGAATTCCGCCGGTCCCGTGAGTCCCGCCGGCGTGCTGGAGTCGGGCGACAGGCTGGCAGAGACTGCGGCGAGCCATTGGTCTCGGGCGAGGCAACTGTGGATCAGCAGGTGTCTCAGCAGGCCCGGATCCTGCTGCCAGCCATGCGGCAGGAAATCTTCGGATGGTGTGGGAATCAGGACGATACGGCGACCGGTCAACTGGTCGATGGAACCGGCATGCCGCAGGACGGGGATCGAAAGAAGCAGACGGCCCTCGCGGTCCAGATTGAGACCCAGTACCGCCGGGCTGTCCGCGGATTCGGCATAGCGCACCTCGACGGCGTACTCGCCCTCGACGCGCACCAGCCCCCCCGAGGTGCCGGCGAAGACGCGGCCCTGGCGGTCCATCACCAGCTCGAAGACGCTGTCGCCGAGCATGCCCTGGGCGCGTCCGTAGACCTGCCGATGCCCATCGGGGTCGATACGCAGCAGGCCCCGCGCCTCCTGGCCCACCCAGAGTCGGCCGGCGCGGTCGAGCAGCAAAGCGTTGATGAAGGCCTCGGCCGGCTCGAGGCGCGACCATTCTCCGCGGTGGTAGCGGAGAAGATCGCCGCGCACACCGCCCACCCACAGCCCGCCTTCGTGATCGAGGTGCAAGCTGCGCATGGCGAGATCCTGCAGCGGCGGCAGCTGGTCGCGGCCGAACAG
>SYLK01000329.1 GCA_005809115.1 Planctomyces sp.
GGACGTGGTGCTGCCCACTCGCTCCGGTCCCGAAATCCGGACCCGCTGCATTTCAAAACCCCGCGATCACCAGCAAATCCTCCTCGAAAAACTCCGACTCAAACTGCCCGCCAAAATAATCCAACGCAAAATGTAGTGTAGACTTTTGGGCTCAAACCGCAGAAAATACAGTGTTTCTGAAACAAGTTGGGGAAGTTGGGCTGGATTCGCCGCCATGAAGCTGCCGGGATTGAATCCGAACCAACCCATCCACAGAATCAGGCCCCCCAGAAATGCCAGGGCCATGCTGTGACCGGGAATCGGACGCATGCCACCTCCGTGAGGAAACTTCGACGAGCGAGGTCCCAGAATCAGGATGCCGACCAGCCCCGCCCAGCCACCCACGGAATGGACCGCTGTCGATCCGGCGAAATCCCAGAACCCCAGACCCGCCAGCCAGCCACCACCCCAGATCCAGTGACCGGTCACCGGATAACCCAGTCCCACCAGGACCAGCACAAACAACATGAAACTCTGGTAGTGAATTCGCTCGGCCACACACCCCGATACGATCGTGGCAGCGGTCCCCGCGAAGGCCAGCTGAAAAAAAAATTTCGCCTGAAACGGAATCGCGGCCCAGCTCAGCGACGGGTACTCCCCGACATAGGCGTCCCCGGTCAGCGGACTGTTGTCAGCCCCGTCCGCGAAACACCCGGTCGTACCCAGAAAGGCGTTTCCATCGCCGTACATGATGTCAAAGCCAACCAGCCAGAAGGTCAGTGTTGACAGACCAAACACGACGAAGTTCTTGCCCAGAATGTTGACGGCGTTCTTGCTGCGACAAAATCCGGCCTCGACGCAGCCAAAGCCGGCATTCATCCAGAACACCAGAATTGCCGCAAACAGCACCCAGATCGTGTTGGCGGCAACCTGCCAGTCCGGAACTCCGACGGCGGATCCCGCGGCCACGCTCTCTTCGCCCAGGCAGATCGAAGTACTGATCAGAAACGCGATCAATGGCCGAACGATGCCCCGCACACTGTCCATGCCAGGTCCGCCTGAATCCATAAGAGAATGTCAACATCGACACGAAACCCGCCAGCCTCATCCGCTTGCCCGGGAAAACAGGGCCGTGTTACAGCCAGGGGAAATCCTGCGCCAAGCCCGTGGAGGCAATTCCCGTGCCACCGGGAAATTCCTCAGAGCAGGGCGGATGATTCCGGCTGTCAGCCTGTTTTTCGCGCGAAGTGCGGAAAAAACGAGCAGCGGCCGTTATCATTTCAGGCGACCCCTACTCTCTTTGCGGTTTTGCAGGTGTCTGTTCTTCAGTTGATGGTCCGTGCATGCTTTCCTCTGTCCCGTTTCTGGCGGCTTTGTTTCTTGTCGGCGGCGTCGCCGGGCGAACAGCATCGCTCTGGTGCTGCTGGTGTCTGGACGGTGTCCGATACACAGGACTGATTCGATGTGCCGGATGTGGCACCCGAATTCCCCTGCGAAGACAACTGACGAGCACGATCGTACCCGCGAAGTGCCGTGTCTGCGGAACGCGCGACGTCTTCTGGCCCTTGATGACCATGATCCTGGCAGGCTTGCTGTTCGCCGGATTCGGCTGGTTGCTGGTTTTTCAGGGATGCCAGTCAGTGGCAGAAGTCCGACCGGCCAGCCCACTGTGGCAGGGACGTCTCCCATTTCACCTGACGTTTCTGTTTCTGATGCTCACGGCGACTCTGACGGACCTGCTGGATTATACGATTCCGGACGCAGTGGTCGGTATCGGCACGCTGATTGCGATCGCCGGCGCCACCGCCAGCGGTGAACTGCAGATGATTCACATCTGGGTCAGCTGGGACGATACGATGGTCAGCCTGTACGGACCCTACCTTCCTGAATGGATGAAGCAGCACCAGCATCTGCATGGCCTGGCATGGACTACAGCCGGACTGACGGCCGGAGCGGGACTGATGTGGATCGTGCGGGTCACCGCCGGCGGCATCCTCGGCTACCCGGCCGTCGGCCTGGGAGATGTGACGCTGATGGCCATGATCGGCGCGTTCATGGGATGGCAGCCGGTGTTATGCGTGCTGGCCATAGCGCCAGTCGGGGGAATTGTCATCGGAACGCTGATCCGGGTGATTACGGGACGCAGTTTTGTGGCGTTCGGCCCGTACCTCACGTTTGCCGCCCTCCTGGTACTGTGCTCCTGGAATCTGCTGTGGGAACGGCTGGAATTGCGCGACATTTTCAGCCACGGTCCGACGGTTGCCGGAATGACGGCCGCCGCTCTGGGTGTCCTGTGCGTGGTGCTGACCGGCATCAGGATCTTCCGCACACTCCCCACCGATGTGATGAAGCGCTGAGGCACCGGATCACCCGTCACGAGACCGCAGCGTTGACCCTCAGCCAGCAGAAGCCACTGGTGATGGCGGCCCCGGTGATGGCGGCCCCGGTGATGGCGGCCCCGGTGATGGCCGTCCACAGAATCTCGCTTTCCAGGCTCGCGGCAGTCTGTGCGGTGGAGTGTGCGCGACGTGCGGGATCGTCACACCTGTGACACGTTCCCAGCCATTTCCTCGCACCAGATGCCCGAAAACGTCTCAATTCCGGGCATCGACGTCCCCCTCCTTGCCTTGCTGACTGCAGCAAAAGAAGACATCTGGATATTATTTTCTTCTTTTTGATGCGGAATCGCTTTGGCGGAATGCCAGTTGCTTTTGTGCAGGACGCGGCACGCACCTTCAGCGACCATGACTGGACGATGCCATGACGTCTGTATTTCCATCGGATCACAGAATGCCCCGGGATCTGCGACAGCGGATGCCCGCGTTGTGCGGGAAACGGCATGGGCAGAAAGTCACTCGCCAGGGTCTCGCGGTGCTTCTGATCGCTCTGCTTTCGACGGTCGGCTTTGCCCAGGACACGCCGGATTATTACCGGCAGAATTGTATGAACTGCCACACGATCGGCGGTGGGCGGCTGACGGGGCCGGATCTGAAGAACGTCGGGCAGCGACGGGATGCTGAGTGGCTGATCAGCTTCATGCAGAATCCGAAGGCGGTGATCGACAGTGGTGACCCTTACGCACTGAAGCTGGCCGAAGAGTCTCGCGGTGTCGTGATGCCCATCGCTCCGGGGATGACGCGTTATCGTGCGGAGCAGATCATCAAACTGCTGGAGACCGAATCGGCACTCCCGAAATCACAGTTCGAAGGTGTCCGCATCTCCAGTCAGCCATTTACAGACCATGATCGGCTGACAGGTCGTCAGTACTTTACCGGTACACTCCGGCTGAAGAACGGCGGGGCGGCATGTATTTCCTGCCACGGCATGCACGACATTTCAGCCCTGGGCGGGGGCAGGCTTGGTCCGGATCTCACTCGTGTGTACGAGCGACTGAAGGGCCGCAAGTCACTCAGCGCCTGGCTGATGGCACCAGCCACAGAGACGATGCAGCCGATTTTCAGAGGTCATCCGCTGGAAGCGGAAGAGATTCACGCACTGGCGGCCTACTTTGAATCGGGGGCGGCGCACGCTGAAGTGGAGCCGTCGCTCAGTCGCACGGCATTCCTGCTGAGCGGTCTGGCGATGGCGACGGCGGCCATCTTTGCGCTCGACCTGATCTGGAAGGAACGATTCCAGTCTGTAAGACGCGCACTTGTGGAAGCGAGTTCGCAACGGAGCAAGTCATGAGTATTCTCGATGCACTCGCCTGGATCAAAGATGAAGTCACTCCGCAGGGGCGGCAATGGGAGGAATTCTATCGCAATCGCTGGCAGCATGACAAAGTGGTTCGCAGCACGCATGGCGTGAACTGCACCGGAGGCTGCACCTGGAACATCCATGTTAAAGATGGAATTGTCACCTGGGAAATGCAGGGGCTGGATTATCCGTTGCTTGAGGCCGGCATTCCGCCCTATGAGCCGCGTGGCTGCCAGCGCGGGATCTCCTACAGCTGGTATCTCTACAGCCCGCTGCGAGTGAAGTACCCGTACATTCGCGGAGCCCTGCTGGATCTCTGGAAGCAGGCGCGGGCCAGTCATGCAGATCCGGTGGATGCCTGGCAGAGTCTTGTCGAAAACCCGGAATCTCGTCAGCGCTGGCAGCGTGCTCGTGGCAAGGGTGGCCTGCGCCGCACCGACTGGGCCACAGCACTGGAGATTATTTCGGCATCCATGGTGCAGACCATCAGAAAGCATGGTCCGGACCGCATCGCCGGATTTTCCCCGATCCCGGCCATGTCGATGATCAGCTACGCCGCCGGCGCACGTCTGATGCAGCTGATCGGCGGCGTCTCGCTGTCGTTTTATGACTGGTACTGCGACCTTCCGCCAGCGTCGCCGGAAACGTGGGGTGAACAGACAGACGTTGCGGAAAGCGCCGACTGGTATCACGCAAAAATGCTCGTGTCGATGGGGGCCAACATCGGGATGACCCGGACACCCGATTGTCACTTCCTCGCGGAAGGGCGACACAACGGGACGAAACTGTGGGTCTTTTCCCCCGACTTCAACATGGTGGCCAAGTACGCGGACGAATGGGTGGCCGTGAATGCCGGACAGGACGGTGCCTGGTGGATGGCCGTCAATCATGTGCTGCTGACCGAATTCCATCATCAGCAGAAGACAAAGTACTTCCTCGACTACGGTCGCAGGTACACCGATTCGCCGTATCTGGTCGAAATCAGGAAGGACGAAAACGGCAAGGCCCACCCGGGTCAGCTGGTCCGCGCCGGCCAGCTGGCGAAGTATGCCGATCAGGAGCATAGCGAGTGGAAGTTCCTGATGTGGGACGAAACATCGCAGGCTCCGAAGATGCCGATGGGCAGTTCCGGATTTCGCTGGGCGACGGAAAAAGGCAGGTGGAATCTGCTGCTGCAGGATGGCCAGGACGGCAGCACGATCACACCGCAGCTGACGTTTCTCGATGACCATGATGCCGTTGTCAATGTGGAGCTGGATGACTTTGGTGCCGCGGCCACATTAAGCCGCGGGGTGCCGGTCCGGCTGCTCACAACGAAGGACGGAAGAGAAATCCAGGTCACGACAGTTTACGACCTGCTGATGGCTCAGTACGGCGTCAGTCGAGGGCTCTCCGGAGCCTATCCTGCCGACTACAACGATGAAAACGCTCCGTATACGCCGGCATGGAGCGAAAAATACACGGGAATCGATCGAGGCGTGCTGATTCGCTTTGCACGGGAGTGGGCCACCACGGCCGAGCACACTCAGGGCAGATGCACGATTCTGATCGGGGCGGGCATCAATCACTGGTATCACGCCAATCTGATGTATCGCGCCGGAATTCATGCCCTGATGTTCTGTGGCTGCGTCGGCGTCAATGGAGGCGGACTGGCGCATTATGTGGGACAGGAGAAACTGGCACCGGGTGAGTCCTGGGCGTCCATCGCGCTGGCCAAAGACTGGTTTCAGCCTTCGCGAGTTCAGAATTCTCCCAGCTGGCACTACGTGCATACGGATCAATGGCGGTACGAAAAGGACTTTACCGACTACCACACGGTTCCGCAGAACGCCCGTCCCGAATCGA
>SYLK01000330.1 GCA_005809115.1 Planctomyces sp.
GGCGCAATTCAGAAAATGAAGGACGCCAACCGAAACGCCTCGGCCACCTCAATCAAAGTCCGGCAATGGTCGCCGGAGCCGACTTGCGTGGTACAGCGAGCCCAAGGGGGGAGAACGGACATCAATCTGCGGAGATCGTTATTCGACAGCGTATTACTGCCGACTCTGTGCCACGAAGTGGCGATGTCCAATGAGACCACTCATGACAGGCGTGGGCAGTCATCGATCAGAAAGACGATGAGTGACCGCGCTCCGTGAGCGCCGATGACCAGCGACTGCTCGATGTCCGCGGTCTTGGAGGGGCCGGAGATGAATCCGGCAAATGGGTGCTGCCCCACACGAATTCGCGCATAGGCTTCGTGCATGTTGTTTACGATTTGTCCCGACGGGACGACCAGTGCCATGTGCTGCGGAATAAAATACAGCACGCTGTGCCGCACGGTATCGTCCGTGACCCAGATGGCGGCGTTCTCGGCGACTCCGAAATGACCCTGCAGCACGGCGAATTCCACGTTCTCCAGGTCGTGCGGATCTTCCGTCAGTTGCGGATCAAACGTGGAATCACCCAGCCCGGGTACCACGGAGCAGCGGACAGAGGCGCGCGCCCAGTGCTCATTCTGCCGCAGCAGAGCATCGGCGTCTGTGACGGTCGCCGCGCGGAGTACCTGTCCCCCCACACTTTCCAGAACCTGCTGAAACTGGGCGATCCGGTCAGCGAATACCTGCCATGGTCCCACCGCTGGCAGTTCCGGCAATGTGGATGACTCCGGCAGTGCTCGTCGCAGGCGTGAAAGAATCGTGGCACGTGACGACGTGTTCATTCCCGTCGGCCCTCCTGAAGTCCGGCAGACCCGTCAACCGAAACACCAGAGGGGCTGCTGCGGGGCAGGGCTGTGGCCGTTTCCGGCCGCCGGTTCACCGCGTGATCCGCCGCTGTGGAAACATGTGGAGGCTGTGCCGCGTACAGCTGTCGAAAAGTTTTCGGCGGAGCCTCGGGCAGTTCCCGCTGACGCCCCCACCCGTTCAGCGGATTGTAAATCAGCCATCGCGGAGCACGGCGAAGCACCAGCCGTGCGACACGCCCAGTCAGGTTGTACAGCCACGTTCGCGCCAGCACCGCAGAGACGATTCTCATCGACAGCTTCTTGCCAGCCACGATCAGCCGTCGTCGGTCGAGATATCCGCGCATCGCGAACAGCTGATGGTGCAGGTCAATTCGTACGGGACACACGTCGGTGCATGAACCGCAGAGCGTGCAGGCGAATGGCAGTGAGGCATGCTGTGCGGCGTCCGACAACGGTGTCAGGATGGAACCGATCGGTCCGGGAACCGTGGACTGGTAACTGTGGCCGCCGCTGCGGCGATAGACGGGACAGGTATTCATACAGGCACCGCACCGGATGCAGTTCAGACTGCGGCGGAACTCGGGATTCTGCAGAATACTGCTGCGGCCGTTGTCAACCAGGACGATGTGAAGCTCAGCGCCCGGACGCGGTCCATGGAAATGTGAGGAGTATGTCGTCACCGGCTGCCCGGTGGCAGATCGCGCCAGAAGTCGCAGAAAAACTGCCAGATCCGCGGCACGCGGCACGAGTTTTTCGATTCCCATACATGCGATGTGCAGTCGCGGGAGTGATACTCCCAGGTCGGCGTTTCCTTCATTCGTACAGACGACGAACCCCCCTGTTTCCGCGATGGCAAAATTCACTCCGGTCAGCCCGGCATCAGCCTGACAGAAGCAGTCTCGCAGACGGCTGCGGGCCGCTTCCGTCAGATAGACCGGATCCGAGGCGCCCTTCCGGGTTCCCAGATGCTCATGAAAACACTCGCCCACATCTTCTTTTCGCAGATGGATCGCAGGAAGCACGATGTGACTGGGGGGTTCCCGGCGGAGCTGCACGATCCATTCACCCAGATCCGTGTCGACGACTTCAATGCCGTGTTGTTCCAGGCAGGGATTGAGGTGGCACTCTTCGGTCAGCATCGACTTGCTTTTCACCACACGCTGCACGTTGTGCGAACGCAGGATATCAATCACGATCCGGTTGTGTTCCGCCGCGTCACGGGCCCAGTGGACGTGTGCTCCCAGGGCAGTGGCGTTGCGCTCGAACTGCTCCAGGTATTCCGCCAGCTGCGACATGGTATGCAGCTTGATCGCCGAAGCCGCGTCGCGCAGCTGCTCCCATTCGGGAACACTGCGCGCCATCCGGTCACGTTTCTGACGCACAAACCACAGCGCACGATCATGCCACTCGGCGCGGGACCGGTCGGCGACGAAGTTGTTGGCCAGTTCGGGATGTGACATGAGCGCTTTCATCGTAATCGCACTGCCGGGCGAGCGGATCGCACGCTGTGGCAAATCACAGGGACAGGGCCTCCGCCAGACTCTCCGCAAAGTGCATCACCCGGATCTTCTGCTGGCGCCGACGAATCAAACCGTCCAGATGCATCAGACACGACATGTCGCCAGCCGTCAGCACCTGCGTCCCGGCCTGCAGGTGGTCGGCTATGCGGTCCTCCCCCATCATACACGATACGGCTTCTTCAGCGACCGCGAAGGTCCCGCCGAATCCGCAGCACTCATCACTGCGTGACAGTGTGGAAAATCGCACTCCCTGCAGAGATGCAAGGAGTCCTCGCAGCAGGTCAGCTCGCGGCAGCATCACCTCGGACGACGAACTCAGACGCAGTTCTCGCAGACCGTGACAGCTCTGATGGATACCGACCTGCCAGGGAAAATTGCCGTCTGCCGAGGTGACACCCAGGACCTGGTGCAGAAATTCGCTGAGTTCCAGTGTCCTTGTGCGGACCTGCCGGGAACGCGTGTCAGCCGGCTCGAAAAACTCA
>SYLK01000331.1 GCA_005809115.1 Planctomyces sp.
CCGGCTGCCGCAGCCGACGGCCTGCGCGACAGCGAACCGCCCAGCGTCCGCTCGCCAAACAACTGTGCTTCGCATGGCCGGCACGAAATCACGGCCAGAAACAATGCTGTCGGCAAAAACAATGCTGTCGGCAAAAACAGCTTCATCGACGCGAATCCCTTCTGCAGGTGATTTCACAGGACTACCGCTTTGACGCTTTCTGTCGTCATTCTATCGCTGCGTGCGGATAAATGCATCGCCTTCCGACCGCGCTGCGGCCACCGATTCGTCGCGGGCTCGCGTGGCCGCGGCTTCCGGATTCTGATCCAGCAGCGACCCGACCGGAGTCGCCTGCACCAGACGTTTCACGGGCGCCGACGCGGCTTCTCCCACGCGTCGAATTCCGTCGGCGCTGCGGTCCGCCAGTGATCCGGCACCGCGACCTGCTGTGCTGACCGCGTCAGGAATTCCTGTCCGGCGAAGCCATTCGGCGGCCCGCAGCGATCTCGCAGGAGTGGATCGCGCCTCCTGGATGGACTCGTTTCCTGCACAGAACTTTACCACGGGCTCATGCTGGTGCAGCACACGCAGTGGATTGTGGAACTGGATCCGGATCCGCTGACTGCCGAAGTGGTAGTCAATCCAGTGACGCCGGTAAACGATGCGCGGCGAACCGGGCAGCATCTGAACGTCCAGGTAAATCCGCTGACCGGTCTGCGGATGTTCCACCACCACGATCGCCGGTCCACCCGGAAACACCGGTCCGCGGAAATCACGATCGCCGGTATAGTAATAGTTGTGCACGATAATCGCCGGCGGAATCTCAACCCGTCCTTCGGTCACCAGTGGTTCAGGCTTTCCGGTCGAGTTCGTCCCGGGATCGATGACAGTCACTTCATCGGCTGGTGAGACCCTCAGGCTGCGCGGCTGAGAAACGTGGTCGCCGCCCGGGCAGAGGCACGCTCCCGTCAGCAGTACGCCCGCGATCCACGCCGGGACACGCAATGCGGCTGTTGCACACATGATTTCCTCGTACCGGTTGTTTCGCCGGTTCTTATCGATAAGAAAAATGGACTTCCACCTGTTCCAGCAGCTCAAAGTAATGCCGCAGTGATGTGGATGTTCCCTCGCGACGGATCCGGGCCAGCTGCCCTTTGTTGACCCAGAACTCCTGTGGTGGAATTTCCGGATATTCGGGTTTACCCACGGCCGCCTGTGACTCTGTCTGATCAGCCGTCATCAGTCCGGTCGGCCGCACGTCCACGATGAACTGGTTGCGCCGAAATCTTTCAAATGGCGGACGCTGTGCCGGTTCGAGAATCTCGGGATTCTGCTCGGCAATCATGTGCATCAGCCAGTTGCCGTCGCTGGAGACCGTGACGGTCACCTGAGAAATCCGGCAATGGTCGTTCGTCAGCGACCGTTCGCCCAGCTGAAACGTTTTCAGGGCCACGCCTCCCTTCCCGCCCCGCGCCCCGTCCGCCGCTGACGTGCCGACGGCCAGCAGGCCATTGAGAGGATAACGCACAGCCCGCAGACTGCCACTGCTGACGGGGTTCGACTCCCGGTCCTGTGGATAACGATAGCCCGGAATGCCACAGCGCTGCCGCAGTCGCCGGCCGAAGAAAATGTCGTCCGCCGCCACGAGGGCCGGGAATGTGGCGAGTCCTGTGATCAGCAGAGTCCGACGCCTGACCTGACCTTTCATCCCTGAATCCTTCTTCTGCACCACCAGTCCCCTGGCGAGCGCCATCGACTAACGCTGCGAAACGGATCTGTTCAACGAGAATGCGGAGTGACCTGTTTCTTCATAAATCCGGGAACCAGCCGCGACACACCTGCGGACCGGCGGCTCGCCTGGCTGCCAGGATTCCGTCCGCGGGTTGTGCCGGATACCTTCGCGATTGCACCCGGCGGCGGCGCCAGAGTCTGACTGTCGGAATCACCCAGGCGGACTCGCCCCACAGTGGCATCACCTTCCGGCACGGTGACGGACTGGCTGACGCGCCTGATCCTCTGACCCTCGTCGGGTATGTTCGGGATTCGCAGTTGCCGTGCCGAGGACTGGCCGTTGAGCACTGGCGGAAAGTGGTCGGCTGGCGGGAACCGGTCAAGCGGCACCGCGCCCTCAATGGACTCAGGATGTTCGACAGCGTCCGGGTGCATCAGCGAGGGGCCGCGAAACATCGGCTGGCCCGGTTGCGTTTCGAGCGGAAACGTGGCTTCCTCCGAGCGGCTCGGCACAAACTGCGATCGTTCCTGGAACTGATCGGGGGTGTAGCCTTCCTGCAGTGTTCCGTTACGCAGGTTGAGTCCGCTGCCTTCATAGCCGTTGGGATGTCGCGAGGGGATTGATTCCTGAGTGCGGTACAGATCACCCCGCCGTTCCGCCTCCGGGACCCGGATGAACTCGTCAACCTGCAGGCTGGCGTAGTCGAAGACTTCATTTCGGAGCAGTTTTTCGCGATTGCGAGTGACAAATTCCCGCTCACGCAGCGACAGCGTGTCGAGATCCGCGACGGCCGGTGCCCAGCGCAGCCCCATCAGGTCAAACAGCGTCGGGTAGATCACCGTCTGCGACAGGATGATATTCTGCTGCAGGGCGGATTCGTCGGAAGGCAGCGGACGAAACAGCAGCCCCACTCCCGGGACATCCTCGAGCAGCGGGACGCCGCGTGAGGTGCGCGAGGCTTTCAGTCCGACGCGGTACGTGCTGACCTCCCGCAGTTCGTAGTTGCCGGACGTGACATCGGTGTTGATGTAGTGCCGGCGGACGCGCCCGAGGTGCTTTTCGTCGGCCCGCACTGGTTCGCGAATGTTGGTGGAGTACATGTAGTCCAGGTGAAAGACAACGGCCTGACCGTCCGGCTGAATCACCGGGCGGATTTCATAACCGGTCCCGGTTTCAAACTTGTAGATGGCCGGGTCCGGGATCAGAGCTTCCAGGCTGGCCCCGATGCGGGGCACATTATTCTGCGCCGAAGTCATGAACTGAGCATCAGTTCCGGATGGCAGTCCAGGCAGTACCTCCTGCACGTATGGCATTGTGCCAGCACCTCCGTAGGTCGTGCTGGCTGACTGGCCTCCGTAGAGTTTCATCAGGGAGAGGAAATTGGGGTCTCCCAGCAGAGCGCCATAGTCGTTGTAGGCAGCGAGTGCCGATGACATGGCTTCATTGATGAGGATGTCGCGTTTGGGGAGATCGAATTCCATCGTGGCCTGCGGCGAAACTTTGGCAAACATGCGATTGTTGGCCACGACGCTGGTGGTTTCCACCTGACCGACGTTCACGTCATAGTAGTAGCTGGTTTCGCGAACGTGTCGGAACGAGGGGTGATAGAACTGGGCATTGAAGTCATCTTCGAGTGCGGTGCCGAGGCGTTTCAGGTAGTTGTCGAGATTCGACGTCTGAGCGCGTGTGCCTTCGACAAGTTCGATGTATTTTTCCTCGACGTCGTCCACCAGCATGTCGAGGAATTTCTTGTGATCGAGCGGACGGCGCAGGTTTTCTGCGGCAGCAGCTGCGGCTCGGTACTCGGCAATCTGATTCAGCAGCCCGGAACGGCTGGAGTCATCGGTTGTGATCCCAAGCCTGCGATCAATGGTCTGCAGAATCTGCCGCGCGGCCGTAAACCGGTTCATCCTGGCGGAACTCGCCCCTGTCGTCGGGTCAGCGACCTCGAGACCTGACAGTGCTTCCGCTGTCGGGTCCAGATCCTTCAGCGCGTTTCGTTTGAACTCGCCCCAGGCACGGAGCAGGTCATCGAACTTGTCCGGATTGGCCGCAACCGCACCGAACAGGCTGTTCAGTCCCACCAGCTGATCTGCGAGAGGTTGCGTCTCACGTTCGACATGTCGCGCTACGACCTCGAGAGAACGGGCGGCGCGACTGATATCCTCAATCGCGTCAATGCCCCGGTCCTGAAGAGTGGAGTCGCGCTGAGATTCCGCAAGAAACCTGCTCACGCGCGAGAGGGCCTGCTGAGATTCATTCAGCACAGTCTCATAGCGAGGCGTATGGCTGAACTGCAGCAGCCGCGCGCGATCCCGTATCAGACCTGCATGGATCACGGTGATCTCGCTGATGAATCGGTCAAACGGTTCAATCACGATCCCGACGGGAAGGTTCGTGTTCTCCGAAACACTTGCCGAATTCCACCTTGCCAGAAATTTGTCGCCAAGAAGACGGAACTGGCACTGCGGCGGCTCCGGCACGTGTTCGATGAAGGTCCGATAGAGTGCATAGCTCCTCTCAACATATTCAGCTTCCCGTGCTGGACTGCGGTCGGAAGCGGAAATACGACGATAAGCGGCGTCCCAGTCAGGGATCAGTTCCTCGGGTGATGCAGCTCTTGTTTCATCCACAGGACTGCGCCGCTGGAGGTCGGCTGACAGTTGTGATTCGAGAA
>SYLK01000027.1 GCA_005809115.1 Planctomyces sp.
GGACACGTCAACGGACACTGTCCGTTGACATCTGTCCTTTGACCCGAATCCCGTCGCAGTCCTTGTGATTCGATGATTTCACGGTGCATCGCTCGTACTGTCCAGAACTCACCAGATCATCCAGCAGTCGCTGAAATGCCTCCCGCTGCGGCTTCGTTCCTGCCGCATCAGCCGCACTGGCAACGGACACCTGTCCGCCTTGGCGTTCGATGTGTCCTTTGACGGTCGCCAGAGCATAAGCGACCCGCTCATTTGCGCGTCGCTGTTTCTTGTCCTCGCGGACATCCAGCAGACTGGACACGTCCGCCGTCCAGTTCCTCTCGTCGAAGTCCAGCCGCAGAAGTCCGAATTGCTCGTCACGCCCCCCGTATCTCACAGCCAGTTCGTGGCGACCATCACCCAGGTATTCCGCCATGCGCCCCATCAGCCAATAATTGCCCGCAAACTCCGCGATGCCAGCCTGACTCAGGTCTTCCAGATTCGGTGCATCATCGAAGCTCGCCGTTTTCCTGACGTGATGGGCGATGACCACCGCCGCAGGTCGGCAGGCATCCATGAACTGCCGCATGGCGGGACCGACTTCCGTCAAATTGCTCGTGTTGACGCCCTGGAGCCCCATGTACAACGGATCCAAGATGACAACGCCCGTACCGTGTCTCTCGATTGTGCGGCGGATTGCGGCACAGTCCGATGACGATGGCAGTGAAGGGAAGTCCTTCGCTTCGATCCGCAGGGACTCACCCAGATCATCCGAGCGGAGATTGCGGCATTCCGCCGCCCTGCGGACCTTGCGGATGGCAGCCGTCTCGCACGACTCGCCTGTGATCAGCAACACCCTGCGGCATTCAGGTATCGCGTATCTGCCGAGCCATTGATACCCGCTGGCCAGGGACACCGCCAGATCCGCCAGCAGCGTTGTCTTCAACGATTTCTGTTTCGCCCCGAATATCGTCGGCTGATCAGCGGACAGGATGTCCTGTACCAGCCAGTTAATCGGACGCGATGCCTGTTCCCAGATCTCAGCAACAGCCTTCCCCTGGAAGGATCGCCCGCCACCGACGGACCTGACCGCACGGGTGAGATTCTCCGCGGTCGTCTGAATCAGGTCATCGATATCGGTCTGCGGTCTGGCGGCTGCGTCCTGCAGTGCCTTAGCCTGGTAGATCAGATGTCTGCGTCGCCAGCTGTTCTCGACGATGCCAGCGTAGTATCCTGCATGGACACCGTGCGGGACACTTTCCAGCAGGTTACGCAGCCGAGGGTACCCGCCAGCCACCTGCAGCCGACCTGTCTGTGTCAGGGCATCGCCGAGCACCACAGCATCAATTTCGCGAAGTCCATCATCCCACAGCGTCACCATGGTGCGGCAGATGGCTTCGTTCTCAGGACTGTAGAACCACTGCGGATCTGGTGACACGTCTTCGAATCCTGAGAAATCGTACAACAGGCTTCCGAGCAGACATTGCTCGGCTTCGAGGTCATGCGGCGGACCTGAATCGAGGTCCTGCCGACTTGCAATGTGGCGATATTCTGCCATGATTCCTGAACTCCGTTGTCGCGGGGTGTAGTGAATTGCAGCCCTGTCAGGTCGCCCGCCTGACAGGGCATTTTTCGTTGAATGAAGCACGCACCAGATCAGCGTTCAGACACACGCCATCACGCCCGGGCTGAGAATCGAACAGGTGCCGCTGCACTGGTCGCGGATCTGCCGCCAGCAGTGACGCGACGTCAGCCAACGGCACCGCCAGCTGAGCCGCGATAAACGCCACTGGCTTGCCCAGTGACCACAACAGCCGTGCCGCTTCGATCTGTGAATCGGTCATCAGAGCACCTCATTCAGATCATCCGCCGCCCAGAGGTCGCACGGACCGTCATCCGCCGCCGCATCCGCTCGCCACTGCGGCAATCCCAGCAACTGCTGAAGCTCGCCCGTGTCAATGCCGAGACGTGCCGCCACGACTTCCACCGCCACACCGGTGCGGAGTACCTCACGTGCCTGGTCGGCTGTGTCCTGGTCGATGTAGGGGCGACTCATTGTGCGACGCCATCGCACGCCGCCTGATCGTGGAGCCAGCTCCACGGCACGCGAACGGACCGACCATACCGCCGCGAGGGGATCTGGCCGTTCGCGACCAGCTTGTAAAGCATCGGCTTCGACAGGTCCAAAAATGCGGCTGCAACGGGGATGGATGCAAAGCCCTGCCGATTGGGGACTCCCCGATTCGGGACTGGCGGATCAGAGACTGTGGTCGGCACGATGGACGACTGCTGCACGTGGTGACTCCACGGGACGTTTTCTGATCCCGGAGTTGCACGTGCTCACCACACGAAAAACGGCTCCGGGAAAACGCCGACCACGAATCCGGACCGCCAGCCGAAGCCGATGGCCATGCATCATGATCGCGTTCGCCCCATCCCTGGCGCGTGTCGCGTGCTATTGCGACGGACACAGTATAGCCGAGATACCCCACTATACAAGCCCTATCTGGCGTGTTTTTCCGTAACTTACACACATACCATCTGCGTCGTGCTCTGACTGTAGCCATGGGAGAGAGAGCAATACATATGCGGAATAGACCGGGAACGAAATCCGCTATACCGGCTGCGGAAATAAGGGTGCCGGAAGGAATTGCGAAAGGCTGCGAAGGGGGGGGGCGTGACAGAGCGTGACATGGCTGTTACTGTGAGTCGTGTCACGGTCTGTCACGCAATGTCACGACGCAGGAGCGAGAGATGACGGCACCTTCTGATACTCGTGGCTACAGTCCCGTCTCAGGAAAACCGAAGGTGCCAACTGTAGCCACAGTTTGTAGCCACGGGGATAGAAACTATGCTCGCAGTAGACGACGACTCGTCGCAAACACGAGAGAAACACACGGGAAAGACACCGTAGAACAGCTCGCCTATAACTACGGAACCGAAGGTTAATGGTTCGAGCCCATTCGAGTGCAATCGGTGCATTCACCTCACGCCGCTCCAGTGCGAACAGCGCAGATGTTCGCAGTCGTGTCAGCGGAGCCACAATAATCTGGTGGCCCAGAATGCCACTTCACCTGACTCGGAGAGGCGTTCTGGCCGCTTTGGCGAGCGTCGAACTGATTGGGCTGTACACCTGACGTGTCGAGCCGCATTGGCCGCAAGTCACGCGCCGCAAAATGCCCGTCCGCAACCTGCCCCGGGATCTGATCGGCACCAGACTGCTGCACGTCAGCGACCCGCATATCGGCCCGCAGGTTGGCGATGCCTGGCTGGACCACGTATTTTCGGTGATTGCTGAACTGTCGCCGGAAATTGTCGTCGACACTGGAGATCTCGTCAGCACACACACAGACCTCGCTAACCACGCCCACGCATGACTGCGAGACTCATTCGCGGGCCTCCTGGCACATGGGGAGTTCTGGGGAACCATGACTACGGCTCGGGATGGCAAAATGACATGACTGCCCGGCATGTTGTCACGCTGGCTGAACGCGCTGGTGTCACGATCCTGCGCAACGAACTCGCAAACGTCAAGGTCCTCACAATCGCCGGCGCATCATCGGGACATCACCCGTCCCGCCTGCGCCTCCCGCCTGCAGATCCCACTGTCCCGATTCGCGAAAGCCGACTCTCGACAAAACACGCTTCCGTCGCGACACCGTAAACACGTGGTTGCGGACGTTCGGCGTGGCCTGCTCCGCCCGGGCTGCGCTGATCGCGTCCAGGCAATTGCTCGCTACTGCGCCCGGGAGGATTCGAACCTCC
>SYLK01000332.1 GCA_005809115.1 Planctomyces sp.
ACTTGTCAAGCACGAAGAATTCCGGTGTATACATCGCAGCATAAGCGCGTGCAACACGATGCGTTTCGTCCTTCAAATAGACAAAATTGAATTTTTTTTCGCGAGCGCGTTGTTTCATGTCATCCAGCTCGTCGTCGACATGGGCGTTGGGGTTGATGGCGACGACAGCGACGTTCTGGTCGACATCGGAGTACTTTTTCTGCAGTGCGATGATCCTGTCTTCGTAATCAATTGAATACCCGCATGTATTACAGGTGAAACACACGATGATGACGTCCCGATCCTTCAGGTCGGTCAGGGAATGCAGCTTGTCGTCGATCCCTTTCAGGCCCGTCCACTCGGGTGCGGCAGCGCCTGGCTTCAGCGGCTGGAGTTCGGTTGGATCTCCTTCAGCCGCGACGGCTGGGATGCAGCACAGGATGGCGCAGGCCAGTATTCTCGCGAACCCGCACGTCAGACGGCGGCGGTCCGGATTTCCCACACGTTGAGCGAACATGTCGCACCTGTCCTTCCGATCCGGGATTCGATTGCTCTGGCGGCGGCTTCAGGTCGAGCACCGCTGAATCCGTGGTGACCGGCCAGGAGCCAGGAAAAGAGGTGCTTCATTCCCACCTCGCCAGAAATGACAGCAATCCACCTTCGGCGTGGTATGGTGAGCTTCCGGCCGTTCCGCGTCAAGAGTTGACCGTCGGCTGCGACGATCGCACGACCTGTTTGCCATCGGACTCGGTATTCGCACTCTGAACGGCACGCCGCGGTCGGAAGAAGTTGTCTTGAGTCGAATTGCCGATTTCGGTATCTGAGAAGCTTCCCGAAATTCACCTGACTCACAGATGTGGTTCGCTGAGTGCATCTTATTCCCTGAAAAGCAGTTATGGCCGGTGTTCGCTGTCGTTTGATTCCACATGATCCGCAGCCCTGCTGCATCATCTCCGGTTTTCGCGACCGCGCGAACCGGCAGGATCCGCCGAAGAAATCGCGACCAGGGCAGAATCTGCATTACAGGGGCTGTAATTCCACTGGCGAATTTGTTGAGGTTGCGGAGACAGGCGCCTGCGAATGTGCCGGATTCGGCCACAGGTTCAACGGCGTGCAGAGTGACTGGCTATCGACCCGGAGGCATGAACCGATGCGTTCGCTGATTTTCGTATGTCTGCTGTGTCTGTCCCAACTGACTCTATGGTCCAGCCTGACCTGCGAGGCTGGCCAGGGCCGGACCTTTCCGTATCAGGCACGCGTGGTCGTGGACGAGTTGTTTGCCCGCAGCGGCGCCGGCGAATCATGGCTGCCTACCCAGCGGCTGACACGCGACGCCATCGTGACCGTCCATCGCCACGATCCTGGCGGCTGGTTTCAGATCGAACCTCCGGACGGTGCTTTCAGCTGGGTGCCCGAACGACACGTGCGACGGCTGAGTGAATCTGAGGGAGAAGTGATTGAGAATAACTCAGTCGCGTTTGTCGGCAGCGATTTTGGTGACGATACCACCGTCTGGCAGCGGAGACTGCAGCAGGGCGAACGACTGAAGATCATCGACCGGAAAGAGCTTCAGACGTTGTCCGGAAAAAAGGTCATGTACAAAATATCGCCACCGCGGCGTGAATTCCGCTGGGTCCAGGGATCCGGACTGGTTCCCGTTGACGAAGAACGCCGCAGACAGCTCGATCATGACCCCTACCAGGTGCCCTCCAACGCCGTTCGGCCTTCGGAGGCAACAGCCGGCGGACGTGCTGCGGGCGACGGCGTGACCGACCTCCCTCCGGTGGTCACGCCGGGAAGCCAGCTCGCGCGACTACAGCAGTTGCGACGCGAGCAGGAACAGCTGGCAGCCATCGATCAGCGATTTCGCGACATGGTCCTCAGAGAACCGTCCGGGTGGAATCTCGACGAAATCGAAGATGCGTATCGGGAACTGCAGCGTGCGTCTTATCACAAGCCCATCGCCGGGCAGATCGATCTGCGCTACCCGGCCATCGAACGCTACCGACGACGACTCACGGAATACCAGGATCTCAGGCGGCTCACATCGCAGACCGAATCCCGCGATGCCCAGCTGCTGGCACGGACTACCAGGCGTCCGGCAACTTCCAACGCTCTGCCGCCGGCTGTCCGATCAGTTCCGTCGCCACGCGATTCATTGGCGCAAGTTTCTGAGCTGACCAGTCCGGTCGCCGAATCAGTGGCACCGCCGACTGACACGGCCCCGCTGCCGTTCTCCGGCGAGTTCTCGGGGCAGGTCACAGACCAGGATTCCAGCATGATTCAGCCTGCCAGTTTCTCTCTGACCACCAGCGGTGACGCAGAACCGGTCAGATCCACGTATGTCGGGGCGGGGGTCGTGCAACGATCACACGGCGAAAAATCTGACGCCCTGTTCGTCCTCGCCACACCCGCAGGCCGAATCCTGGCGTATCTGAAACCCGCTGCCGATCTGGATTTCGCCAGGTTTGTCGGGCATCAGGTGGGAGTCCACGGAAGTCGCGGCTTCCGGAACGACCTGGACGCTGATCTGATCGATGTTACCGGGCTGGAACCTGTACGACTGCGCTGATTTGGGAGTCACGGCAAGGTTGCCGAAGAATCAGGGTCTGCCAATGGTCCATCGCTGCTGCGAATGGTGCGGCTCCTGCGGACGGGCCGAGACTGAGCGATTGGCACAACCGAAGCCTGCAAACACGGTCGATTCAGAACGCTCAGCCTCGACCGGTCCGCAGTAAGATCCCGCCGGAATTCGCTGTCTTGCCAGATGAACTGACAGAATGCGAAAAGTGTTACGACGTGTGGCCCATGTCGACATCTGGGAAACACTGCTCCGGCAGCCGAGGAGTCGTGAAATTTCTTCGAATTCCTCAGATCCGAAGAATCGGCGGGATGGCGAATCAGCGAGGCACGTCTCGAATCACCGTTTCTGAGAACGGATCAGGCGAATCAGTCCGGTCCCGTCAGCAGCAAACGGAGTGTTTGCGGGGCTGGCCAGCGTCTGTGACAACCGTCCGGGCGCGATCCGTCGCAGGCGGACGCCCCAGAGATCACCGGCTCTGGTCTGACGCAGATCCAGATGTTTCAATGGAATCGCGCATTCGAAACGCCAGGTTGTCTCGTCGCTCGCGGCAGCAGCATACCATTCGGGATTCCACGAGTTGAGCTGCCAGCAGCGCTCCCGCGTGCAGCCCGTCTCGTCGATGCTGAAACAAAACGCCGTGCTGTAGTCGCGATCCAGGTCAAGTTCCAGCTCTACTCTGTCGCGACTGCCGTGATTCGCGTCGTGATCGCGGTCCACAGCCAGCGGCTCAATGGATCCGGAGTCCGGCAGACGTTCAATGCGGCCGGCGAGATACAGAAAATCGTCATCCCACGACAACAGCAGGAGAGCACTCGAATGCTCCGGTTCATCGGGGTGGGTTTCGGAGCTGAGAAAGATCTCTTCAGCCTGCTCCCAGCAGCCGTCGGTCAGGGCCGCATCCAGCCAGGGACGCGACGCCGCCTTTCTCACGTTGATGACCGGGAGTGGCGGTGTGGCAGTGCCGTGTGCGATCTGCGATTCTGCGCTGGCATACACGGACCACGAGTCGGTGCGGGCAGCGAGTTCAGCCAGCAGAGTGTTCTGCTCACCGGACCGGGCGGCAATTCTCAGATTGGCAGCCTGGCGCAGAATGACGGCAGAACTTACGTCTTCCGGCGTCTTTGGCTGCAGCAGGCGGAGTGCATTTGCCGCCTGCTGATCCCAGCGTTCCATCAGCATCGCCGTTACATCGCGACTCGAATCCAGAAATCCAACCACGGCTGCCCGAGTGACGTCCGGCTGCAGCGACCCCGAAGGCCGCAGGGCGCCCGAAGGCAGATCTGGATGCACAGTTCCCGGACCGGTTCCCACCGCGTCTGACTGCTCGGCTTCCGGAGACGATTCCGGGACCGCCAGTCCGGGCGGGGCGGGACGACTCTCCCGGAGTGCTGCGCGAGAGATTCCGCTGCCGATCTCCGGCTGGCCGCGCCGTTCGATCTGTTCGAGTCGCCAGCGGCGGATTTCCATGGACGAATAACAGAGGAACAATGTTTCGGACGCGGCCACAGCCGGGACCGACCCGGGAAAACGCCGGATGATCTCCTGCAGAACTGCGGTGTAACCGTCGATGTCGTCCCGTCGGCGGCAGAGTTCGGCGAGTTCCAGCAGTTGTTGCAGCGCAAGCGCGGGCGGCAGCGGTGTTCCGATTTCCTGCAGGTGGGCCGTGAGCGCATTCTCGGTGCTGGCGCTGCTGAGGTGTCCCGCAATCGCCGCCTGTTCCAGCTGCGCGGCCCGTGCCGTTTCCTGAAGCGTCTGCAATTCTTCCCTGGAACGCGGCGTGACGGCGCGACGGGCATCGCGGCCCGGCGGTGGTGTGAGTCCTCCGAACAGCTCGGGGACCGTAACGGACGGGTCATCAGCCTCCAGGATTTCGTACGACACGCGCGAGGGGCGGACGATGTCAGCGGCGGCGCGTCCAAATGGACGCGTTGCACTCAAACGCACCAGCCCGCACGTCGTTCCGATTCGCTCCAGCAGGTCCGAACTGTGGTACGTCAGTGCCGTGGCCCGGTCAGACGCACAGCGAGTAACAACTCGCTGCACCGTCCAGGGTTCGAGAAACAGTTCGGCCAGCGGAGCTGATTGCTCGTCGGACACCTGCGCCAGCTTCATCGCCTGAGGGAGAATTCGCCGGAGAACGTCGGCCACAGCATCCTCGTCGCCCAGAGACTCGATGACCAGCACACTCGGACGCCAGATGCGGATCAGACGGGCCAGACGCAATGGAAGTTGCCGCTGCAGCTGACCATCCGACTGCCGATTCCATTCCGCAATCAGGCGCTCCCGGGAAAGATGCAGTTCCGGCTGGTTTCTGGGAAACGCCCATTCACGAACCACGGCGTTGGCGCCCAGCTGAGTGGCAGCCTGCAGAGCCTCGAGCCGACTCCGTGAATCGCTGTCTGTTGAGTGCGATCGTGCCTCGGGAGACAACTGAACCATGACCGCACGGTATCCCGCATCGCCGGATTCCGCTGCCAGCAGTTCCCACGATGCCTGCCTGAGGTCCGTCACGAGATTCAGAATTCCCGCGCGATGTCCGGCAGAACGGACACACTCCCAGGACTCGCCAGCATCTACCGACCGCAGGATTGTCCCCAGTGTGCCAAGGGCGAGGACCGTGGAATCTTCCACAAACAGAAACTGCCGGATTTCGCCGTGTACTCCCGAGCGGACCGATTGCCACGTCTCACCGCGATCTGCCGACCGCAGGATCAGACTGGCAGGACTTCCCGACAACAGGACAACCGCCCCCTTCTGACCGACGGCCTGAAAATCGGCCAGCGGGTTCCGATGGTCGGACAACGGTGTCTCGACAGCTTTCCACGTTACTCCCGCGTCAGCCGTCACCAGCAGAAACCCACCGTCGCCGA
>SYLK01000333.1 GCA_005809115.1 Planctomyces sp.
GTGGTCGGCCCGTTGGCTGCTTCGATGATGAATTTCGCACGGACCTCCGGCGCATTTTCCACGGTCAGCACTCCGCCCAGCGCGGCCGGGATCAGAATGTCGACGTCCAGTGTCAGCAGTTCCTGATTGGAGATCGCCTCGCCACCCGTGAATCCGGTGAGGCTTCCGTTCGTCCGGACATGACTGAGCGCTGCCTGGATGTCGAGCCCGGCGGTGTTCCTGACCGCGCCGCTGACGTCTGAAATCGCCACAACCTTTGCCTTCATGCGGCTCAGAAAATCGGCCGTGTAGGTTCCCACATTGCCGAAACCCTGAATTGCGATCGTCGCGTCTTCCACGGAGCGGCGATGCTTGCGCAACAGAGCCTGAGTCAGAATGCCGACGCCGCGGCCCGTGGCCTCCTCACGCCCCTCGGCGCCGTAAAGTTCCGTGGGCTTGCCCGTCACACAGGCCGGATTGAACCCATGGAACTTCTCGTACTGATTCATGATCCAGGCCATCGTCTGCGAGTTCGTGCCCATGTCCGGCGCCGGAATGTCCTTGTCCGGTCCGATCACGTCGTGCAGCTCATCGACGAACTTCCGAGTCAGCCGCTCCAGCTCGTCGATACTGAAGTCCTTCGGCCGGATACTGATGCCCCCTTTCGCGCCCCCGTAGGGCAGATCCACGACAGCCGTTTTCCAGGTCATCAGTGACGCCAGCGCAAGCACCTCGTCGGTATCCACTTCGTGGTGATATCTGAGACCACCCTTCATGGGTCCGCGAGCGCTGTTGTGCTGAATCCGATATCCGACGAATGTGGCAATGTCACCGTTGTCCAGCTTCATGGCCACCTGCACCTTGAGTTCCCGCTCCGGTGTCAGCAGCAGCTTCTTCATGTTCGATGACAGGTCCATCACCGAAGCGGCTTCTTCAAAATACTGGCCAGCCGACTCGAAGGCGTTCTTCATAGCGTGAGCATTTCTGCTTCTGATCGGTCCGGCAGTTACGGACCGGACGATTCCGGGGGGTGGATACCGATCTCCGGCGGAGTGGTCTGCTGTTGTCTCTGGTCGGGCACTCTGCGGAGGAACCGCCGGAATATTATCCAAAGACCGATCCCGCGGAAAGGACGGTCCCGTTGACTGCCTCAGTCGGATTTCGCGGTTTTCCAGCAGGAAGGCGGGGACTGCAGCAGGAACGCCGCAACTTCGCGCGCGTAGAGCGCCATTCCCGATCGCGACAGTACGGGCAGTGACTTCGAGAACAGTCGGACTCCGTCCTTCAGTTGCCGAAACGCGGGTGTGGTGTCGCAGAACGCGATGTTTTCCTGCTGACAGAATTCCCGCAGCACCTGAAACGGCAGTTGACTCGAACAGGGCGTCACGCCCTTGATTCGACACCAGGCGGCCAGCCGGGGGACTTCAGCGGCTGAGGTCACCTGAAGTGCGGAAGGGCAGGTGACAACCAGCAGCTTCGCTCCTGTCTGCTGGACACTGTTCCGCAGCGCAGTCATGGGTTCCAGGGTCTGTCGCACCTGAATTCGCAGGTCCGGTGGATGATCGGAGATCCACGCCAGGAGTGATTCCTCCGGGGGCAGTCCCGTATTCGATCGGGACTGCCGGGCGGCGGCCTGGCGCAGCTGTGCCAGGAACCACGATGCCGTCGCCGATTGTTTCATCACAGTCATGAAACCCGCGCCCTGATCACGGGGCGAGGTGCGGGTCTGGAGCGAAGGGTGCGGACAGGACGCGCCGGAACTGCCTGGCCCCGGCGGCCTGGTGTCGGCAGGCGGCAGCTGAGCGTTCCGGGTGTTCGGGCGGATCAGACAGCGACGGCAGGCCATGTCGTCCGAAACGTCGGTCATGTCGAAATGCAGGATCACCAGATGCGGCTCGAGCCGATACAGCTCCTGTTCAAACTGCAGCCAGGACAATAAAGGACAGTAACCCGGCACCCCGCCGTTGATCACTTCCACGGGTGAGTCCGGATTCCGGTTCAGGAAGTTCTGAAGCTGCGAAGAAATCGTATGCTCCTCGGGCACCGGTGCGCCACAGACGGAATCATCTCCCAGGAGCAGAATTCGATAGATCCCGTCCGGCCGCGGCACGACCGGTTCGTCACCGCGGAGGCCAAAACTGTTCGTGCGAAACCCACCGCGCGTCGCCGGATGATCCCCATTGCCTGCCTTTCGGCTGCGAGTCTGAGATTTTCGCCTGAGTTCATGATGTCGCTCGGACGATGGCACCAGCCAGGCCTGGATCTCGGCACTGGTCTGCGCTGCCACCACCGGGACGATCGGAATGGGACAGCACCGCAGCCACATTTCGATCCCGGTTCCCGCCGCCACGAGCACCAGTAACGCAGTGATAAACGGGCTGAATATGCTCAGTGACCGAAGAAGCATGTTGCCGACGCGCCCATACATTCGGGACACCACCGGTACTGACGGTACCGGTCGGAGCAGAAAATCGCTGCTGGATTGCAGGCAACTGGTCAGTCTAGTTGTTGTTGCCAGTTTGCCTCAAGATGCGATCGCTGGAGAATCGCAGGATCGGTGGCATGTGCAACATGGCGAGTCTGGGCGATGTGTGGGCTCCGGGCGGCTTTGGTATCTGTCAGTGCGGTCACGGTGGCCATGATCACGGATTCGGCGAGGA
>SYLK01000334.1 GCA_005809115.1 Planctomyces sp.
CAACATTGGACATCGGAGAAATGCCTCAGAAAATCCGCGCGCACTTGATTTGTCGTTGAACCGATTGATGCCCATCTCACGTGCCGGTCTGTATCGCGAGCGACTCCGGTCGCGCATAGGCGTACAACAGGCCCGGCTTCCGAACGGTCACAAGGACGACGTGAACATCAGGAAGCTTCGCCATCGATTCCAGCATAGGCTCGACCTCTGCGCGTTCACCCGGCACCCCGGTGCCTTTCGCTCTCGGTGTCACAGACCCGTCTGCCCTGCAGACCCGGGAGCCGAATCGCTTCCACAGTTCGCCTCGCAGATTCACTGCGCCTCGTTCCCACTCAAGGTCAAGAAATGCCATCACTTCAGCCGCCGGAACACCGCGAATACAAATGACATTGCAGGTATTCGCCTGGTACTCGTTCGGATCCATCAATGGCGGCTGTCGCCACGGTGAACCAACCGATACAAAACCGCCGGGCGACAAACACAGCGGGTCAAAGTCGACCTGCCACGTCGTGTCGCGAGCCAGCCGAAGTGCGCGATGCCATTCCTGCTCGAAGAATTCCGCTATACCCGGATAACAGGGAAGATGTCTGACCTCGGTCAGTCCGTCCGTGCCATTGCGGCCCACGGGTGGCTTCTGAGCGCCGCAGACGGCGCAGCGGGCTGAGCTGGGGCCCCTCTCGGGAAATTTCCGCAGGACGGTCTGCTCAAGACAATGCGGATCCGCGAGAACACATTCGGCCTCAAAGGTCCGAACCAGCATCGTCCAGCCCCTGTGATCCTGGACGCGTCCGATTCGCGCGGCGATGCCGACCTTCGCCCATGGACCGTCGTCCGTCTCTCTGCCGATCAGGTAGACATATCCTGGACCAGCCATTGGCACTCCACCTGCACCTGCGAAACGCTTCAGCTAATCCACAAATGCGAACTCGTTCGTACCCAGCAGCGCCTGGCAATATTGCTCCAGAGGAGTCAGCGTGTCGAGGGATTCTGCCGCATCCTGTTGCAGAAAATCCAGCGCCGCCTGAAGTTCCCGTTCGCTCGGCGGACGCCCGAACAGCAGCTGAAACGCCTGCGTCACCCGCGCACCATCCTGGGGCGAATCGGCCATCAGGCGAGCGGCGAGTGCTCGGGCCTGATCCACGACAAACTGGCTGTTCAGAACGAAAAGCTGCTGCAGCGGCACGGTTGTCACGGTCCGTTCGCCGGCCGTGATATTGGGGTCCGGAAAATCAAACAGACGCAGCAGGTCGTTCAACTGATGCCGACTGATCTGACCGTAAAGTGTTCGCCGCCGATTAGACTCGTGCAGCTCGGCCGACGGACCACCAACCGTGCGATCCAGGGTTCCGGCAGCGGACAGGACCGCATCCCGCCAGGCTTCCACGTCCAGACGACGGCGGTTCGTCCGCCACAACAGCCGATTCTCCGGATCGGTTTCGGAGCTTCCGGCTTCACCGTCACAGTTCTGCTGGTACGTGGCCGACAACATGATGCGGCGGTGCAGTGACTTGAGAGACCAGCCCGACAGCTGCAGTTCGAGTGCCAGAAAATCGAGCAGTTCCGGATGCGACGGCCGATCGCCCAGCTGGCCGAAATTGTTCAGCGTCCGGACAATTCCGGAACCAAAATGCCCCGCCCAGACGCGGTTGGCGATCACTCGGGCAGTCAGCGGATTTCCCGGATCCGTGACCGCTGCCGCGAGCTCCCGGCGCCCGCTGCCAGTGGGAGAAAATGGCACGCGCCGCCCGGTCGTGAAGACCGCCGGAAACCCGCGGGGCGCTGGTTCACCAGTTTTCTTCGGGTCGCCGGCCAGGAAGATCGGCAGGTCGCGACTGTCACCGTCGGTCAGAGAATGTGCCATGGTCACGGCGATGGACTCGGCGGTCTTCCGGAGCGACTCGAGATCCTGCTGCAGGTTCCGCAGTTGTTCGGCCGGCTCAGGATCCAGGAGAGGACCGATTTCGGGAGCAGGCAGTGCGAGGACCCCGCGATCATCGAACAGCTCCGACAACAGTGTCGCTTCAATCCGCATCTGCGCCAGCTGCTCGGGCGGGAGTTCGTCCGCTGCGGCTGTCGCGGCACTCGCCGTCAGTTCGGTCTCATGCGGTACATACTCAAGGCGTGCTCCGGAGAGCACGGCATGATCGCTGTTAATGGAATTTTCCGCTGCAGACCCTCCGGCACCGGTGGAAACGATTGTCAGGTACCGGGCCTCCGGTCCCAGCTCGATGTCGAACGAGACGAAGCGTCCGTCGGCGAGCAGTGGCTCCGGCAGTGTCCCGTCGAAATAGTACTGTCGGTCGTTCTCCGCCACCGTCGCGCGGTGACCGTTCACATAACCGGCCAGGATCGCATCATAGGTATCTTCCTTCCGGTGCGGTCTGGAGATAATCACAGCCACGTGAACGCTGCCACCATCACCCAGGGAGTCGTCATTCAGTCCCGCGCGATCGACGCGAAACCGGAGTGTCTGATCCGGCGGAATCAGCCCTGCCAGGCGAATTTCATCCAGGTCCAGGGTGAGCAGCGCGTTGGCGTGAATGCCGATGCCCTGCTCTGTCCGCTCGAGGCCGGATTCACATCGTTGTCCCAGCGTGCGGATGCCGCCCGCTTCGGACCAGCCGTCGTTGGTGATCTGACCGAACTGCCGTTCATCGCTTCCCAGCGAAGTGAAATCAAAATGAATGCCGGCGGCGATTTCGGTGGCGCGTCCCCAGCCCTGGACGATGCGATCCACGCCGGGACTGTCAGCGGTCGCGACCGATCGGAACCGGTCCGTGGCCACGGCGGATCGCAGTGTCGTTCCTGCGCGGTCGTCGAACAGGTTTCCGAGCGGCACCGTACCTGGTGCAATGACCACGCGGTCCTCGGCTGCGACAAATGCAAAATCGTCACCAAACTGTTGCCGCAGTGTCTGCCGGTGCGGGATGAGAGCTGCGACCTGCTGCTGCATCTGCTCTGCGACCGCCGTGACGCGCGCAACGGCCGCGGGGTCGTTCGAGAGATCGCGGTCCGGCTGTTCGTGGCGCACCAGTTCGCGCCACGCATCCAGGTACGGTCGCGGAGTGCCGACAGCTCCGGAATCCGGCTGCTCGGCGAGCCATGCCACCCAGCGATTCAGGAGTTCGCTGTTCAGGTTGTTCTGTTTCGCCAGGGTTTCGATCAGTTTGTCGTCCTGAGGCTGCTCCCTGCGAACCTGGCGGACTTTCCACGCGGTCATCAGATACGGTGGAATCGCGGACACAAGTCGGAGTCGGGCGGCGGGTGCGTGAGCTGTCAGCAGGCGATGAATCTGCAGCGTCTGCTGCTGCATCGCCACATCGGCTGACTGCCGCGCTCGCACCACATCGTCGGCCACAACAGGCACCTCACGATATTCGGAGCTGGCAAAAATGCCTGCCAGGCCGTAGTAGTCCGCCATGGAAATCGGATCGTACTTGTGGTCGTGGCAACGCGCACATCCAACTGTCAGCCCCTGCGTCCCGCGCATCAAAGTATCCACACGGTCATCCCATTCGTCGGCCAGCGCTTTGTCCTGCTCGCCGTTGTCCTG
>SYLK01000335.1 GCA_005809115.1 Planctomyces sp.
ATGCTGATGTGTCTGGACCTGACTGCGGGTCTGCCGGAGGGGGCAATTCCGCAGATCGCGCCGGCCGAACTACCCCTGCGCGGACGTTTTGAATTTGTCAGTGTGCTGCTTCCTCTGGAGGGCCGTGTGCCGGCTGCGGTGCTGGCTGAAGTGAAACCGCTGCTGGGGACATACGGCGCGGCTGAGGTTCTGTCGCAGACGGGTCAGTTGCTGGTACGGGACACCGTCGCGACGGTGCGGGCGGTGGAACAGACGGTGGGCAGGATCCCGATTCCTCGTCCCCCGGACCCGGCTCCGAAACCGCCGGAACCGCCAAAGCCGATCCTGGTCGTGTATCCGATTGCGCATGCGAATCCGGTACAGGCCGGCGAAGTCCTGAAGCAGTTGATTTCCGGCGCGGTTGTGGCGGATGCGGCGGCGAAGCAGATTTCGATCAACGCCATTCCCGCGGAGCACGATAAGGCGAAGACGATGATTGACCAGCTCGAGAAGAACCAGGGGCCGGGGAATCCGCTGAGTCTGCAGATGTATCCGCTGAGTTCAGCGGATCCGTCGCAGCTGCTGGCCACGCTGAGGCTGGTGGTTCCGGCGGCGCAGCTGCGTCCCGACAGTCTGACGGGGAAGCTGGTTGCCTGGGCGACGTCGGAGGAGCATGAAAGGATTGCGGCCACGCTGCAGCAGCTGGAGGCCGACTCGGCGGGAGAAGGAAACCGACAGCTGGAAGTCTATCCGCTGCCGGCGGGCGATCCGCTGTCTGTGTCGACGATCCTGCAGACGCTGCTTCCCACCGCCCGCATCACAACGGATGCAGCGAAGCGCAGTCTGGTGATTGTGGGGACACTGACCGACCATCAGGCCGCTCGTGGACTGATCGAGCAGCTGACTTCCGGGACGCCGAGATCCCGGCTGGTCGTGTATCCGGCCGAGAACATCGACGCGAGCAGTGTGACGGCACTGCTGGCGGCGCTTGTGCCGGACGCAAAGGTCACCGTGGATACCGCCGGTCACCGTCTGCTGGTGATTGCGGCAGACTCCAGCCATGCGACGATCGCAGCCACTCTGGAACAGGTCCGCATGGACGACGCTGCGATGCCACCGACTCTGAAATCCTATCCGCTGCACCCCCGGCTGACAGCCACGTCGGTCATGACGTTGTTCAGCAGTCTGCTGCCGAAGGCTGCTGTCACGAATGACGACAGGAATCGGCGGCTGCTGATTACGGCCCGGGAAGCCGACCATGCGATCATCGGTCATGTGATGCGGCAGCTGGAACAGGATACCGGCGGGCAGGTACCGGAGCTGCAATTCTATTCGCTGCAGAAGGCCTCCGGCACCGGGTCGGTCAGTATCCTGACGGCGATCGCTCCGGGCGCACAGATCTCGTGGCAGGAGGAAGCACGCCGGCTGACGGTCGTCGCGACGGCGGATGATCAGGCAGCGATTGCGGCCACGTTACAGAAGCTGGAAGCATCGGCTCCCGCGAAGGAAAAACGCGAGCTGAAGATCTATGACGTGACAACGTCGCAGCGGGCGAGATTCCAGACCGTGGCCGCCGGTCTGGCGACTGAGCTGCCGGGAATGCAGGTGATCACAGACGGGCAGCCGGGAGAACTGGCCGTCTGGGCGACTCCCACCCAGCAGGCCGTCGTTGCGGAAGTTCTCGGCCAGCTGCAGCACGTTGTGCCTCCGGAACATCAGTCCCGGCTGATCGTTTATCCGATTCGAAAAGTTGATCCGGCAGGCGTCGCGGAGGTTCTGACATCGTTGTTTCCAGACGCAAAGATCACGGCTGACGGCAAGGCCAGCCGCCTGCTGATTCACGCGCGGGCGACGGTCCATGACGCGGTCCGGGCGGCGATCGAACAGCTCGACAGTGACGTGCCGCAGGAAAAGGAGATCCGCCTGATGGCGTATCCGGTTCAGGGCATTCATGGACCGACGGCCATGGATCTGATCCGCACGGAGGTTCCCGGACTGACAGTGATCTCGGACCCGACGGCGGAGACGCTGATCGTGCGCGGCAGGCTGGACGAACACGAACTAGTCGCGGAGCTGCTGGATTCGCTGCGGGCAGCGGTATCGCCTCTGCAGCAGCATCGTGCGATCAGTTATCCGGCAGTGTTCAGTGACCAGATCCGGACCACGGAGTTCTTCGCGGCGGCATTTCCGAAGGCCAGGGCGGTGATGGACGCCGCGAATCGCCGCATGGTCGTCTGGGCCACGGAATCCGAACATCAGAAAGTGCGGGAACTTCTGACACAGATGTCGGGGCCGTCTGCGGACGGTGTGGCTCCGACCCTGGAAACTTATGCGGTGGCAGGGCTGGCCACGGGGGCCCTGACCACGATGCTGGGACGCGCCGTTCCGGAAGCACAGCTGGTCTTTTCCTCGGATGGTCGGCAGCTGCTGGTCTGGGCACTGCCGGACGATCAGACCCGAGTGGAGCAGATCGTGTCGCGCGCCCGAGAGGGTGCCTCAGGCGATGACGGCCGGGCGCTGGAGATCTATTCCGTTCGCGGACTGGGCCCGTCGGTCAGCAGCGTGTTGTCGCAGGCAGTCCCCCGGGCCGGCATCTCGGCTGGTGCCGGCCCGGGTCAGCTGGCGATCACCGCCACCCCGGACGACCATGCAAAGATCCGAAAAATCCTCGAGCAGCTCGACCAGACCAGCCAGGATCCGGCCGAGAAGACCCTTTCGGTCCATGATATTCAGGGCGTCACCGCGTCAGCCGTCCAGCAGGTGCTGCAACCGATGCTGGATCCGGATGTGCAGCTGACGGCAGATCCGGCCGCACGCCGCCTGTTTGTGCGCGCGTGGCCCGAGCAGCAGCAGCGCATCCGGGACATAATCGCCGACATCACCGGCAACCTGGCATCGTCTCAGGACCGCACCACGCGAACCTATCTGGCTGGAGCGTCAAACGGCGACGAAGCGCAGAAAGCCCTGACGGCCCTGTATCCGGACGCCACCATCGTCACCGACCGCGACCGCCGGATGATCGTCGCCACGGCCACGTCGGCACAGCACGAAACCATTGAGCGAGTGATCGAGGAGATGTCCGGGCTGCAGCTGGGCGCCAGCACCGCGGAAGCCCGAGTCTATCCGCTGACCGCCGCAGATGGAGAAAGCGCCGTCGAAGTCCTGCAGCGACTGTTCGGACGCCGCGATGAAGTCCGCGTTTCATGGGACAGAAGAAGCCGATCCGTTGTTGTCCTGGCTTCGCCGCAGCACCAGCGCACCGTCCAGTCGTTTCTGGATCAGCTGGACCACGTGGATCCGGTAATGCAGCGTGACCCGCGTGAGCTGGATGTGATTCCGCTCCGAATCCTGGGAGCAACTTCGGCGAAGATGTCGATCGAAGGACTGTTTCGTGACGGGACCACGAGTACCACCGAGATGCCGCTGATTCAGGCGGACGACGACACCCAGCAACTGCTGATCCGGGCCTCACCCGAACAACTGCGGAACATCCGGACGCTGCTGATGCGTATGGGAGAAACCGGTCTGGAAGCCGGGTCGAAGGGCGAGGCCACCGGCCGCAGTCTCCGTGTTATTCCGGTCCCGGGCGATGTCGATGCCGCGATTCGCAGGATTCAGGACCTCTGGCCGCGCCTGCGCTCGAATCCGCTGCGGATCGTACAGCCGGTCGAGGACCGGGATACCGGGAACGTGCCGCGAGATGCTCAGCCGGGAAAAACACAGGCCGGCCCCGCACAATTCTCGGTGCCGGCCGAAT
>SYLK01000336.1 GCA_005809115.1 Planctomyces sp.
GACGACCGTCAAGGCGCTCCAACCTGGGCTGCTGGAAGCGGTCGGCCCCCGCGTCATCGAAGTCTCTGGCGCGGGCATCCAGAAGATCAGCGCTACCTCCGGAAAGGTCTCCGTCCACCACCACCTCAAAAATGTCGTTATGCAGATCTTCACGGGCAAAATCCCAGAAGTTGTCACTGGCCTCGTACAGAAAGTACAAATGGTTCTGACCTTTGACCCAGCCCACCCGAACGCGGACATCCAGGTTGGCAGGGTCGCGATTCGCACCATGCCCGCCCACCGTGTCCACCAGCTGGTCCGTGCCAATCACGTACGACTCCGGCACGATCGACCAGTCATCAGCGTTTCCGTCGATCCGGGGAATGCGGTCCGCCGGAAACTGGAAGATCCTGTACTCCACGTCCGGACGTTCCAGTCCGAGTGTCAGTCCGGCGGCAGTCAACAGAAAGTAAAGGGGATGCATGCTTTTCCTCCGGCGGGTTTCTGGAGACTCTGGCAGGACCGGGATTGAGTCCGGAGGGAGGCCGGGGAAATTCCCTGCGGCCCAGCCGTTCTGACAACCGCTCACAGATTTGTCAGCGCTCCGGGAAATGTGTCACGAACTCAGCGGCAGGAAATCGTAGCCAGTTCGCCGACAATTGAAAGCCGGTCAGGGATCGCTGAGGGCTGACCATGCGACCAGCGCATCGCGGACGGCGCAGACGTCATGAACCCGCAGGACGTCGGCTCCCAGTTCTGCCAGGGCGATCGAGACACCGATGGTTCCCGCCAGACGTTCTTCGACAGCACGTCCGAGGATCTTCGAAAGAAACCGTTTTCGTGAATGCCCGATCAGCAGGGGGCGCCGCAGCTGAGACCGGATGTCCGGCACCGCCCGCAGCAGCCGCAGATTGTGTTCAGCCGTCTTGCCGAATCCAATCCCGGGGTCCAGACAGATTCTGCTCGCCGAAATTCCGGTCTCAACGCAGCGCTGCAGCTGGTCCTGCAAAAACTGAACGACTTCCGCGACCACGTCGGCGTACTGCGGGTCATCCTGCATGTTCTGCGGCGTCCCGTGAATATGCATCAGACAGATCCCGGCATCGGTGTTCCGACAGACTTCGAGCATGTCGGGGTCAAACGTCAGGCCGGAGATGTCGTTAACAATCGTGGCTCCTGCCGCCATCGCCCGGCGGGCAACTTCGGCCTTTGTCGTATCAATCGAAATGGGAACCGCCACTCGCGGAACCAGCCGTTCGATTACAGGGAGCGTGCGCGCCAGCTCTTCTTCCAGCGCTGCCGGCAGCGATCCGGGGCGTGTCGATTCGCCGCCGACGTCGATGATGTCCGCCCCGTCGGCAGCCAGCCGCAGGCCGTGTTCGACCGCTGCATCCGTCGTGGCGTGACGACCGCCGTCGGAAAAACTGTCGGGCGTCACATTCAGGATGCCCATCAGCAGCGGCAGCCGGTTGCGGCAGAGCATTCTCCGACCACAGTTCCAGATCAACGACATGCGGCTGTCCGGTTATTCGGCGTCTTTTCGGCGCAGGACGAGCACACTGCATTCGGCATGGCGGATCACGCGTTCCGCCACCGAGCCCAGTACGAACCGCTTCAGTCCGTGGTAGCCGTGCGAGGGGATGACAATCAGATCGGCTTTGATGTTTCGGGCGTAGTCGGCGATCTCCATTCCCGGGTCGCCGAACAGTACGACCTCGACGGCCTCCGACGCGCCGTGTTTCCGCGTCAGTTCCGCCATGTTCTTTTTCACCGCGTCCGTCCGTGTCTGATTGGTCACTTCGCCAAACAGAACTCCCGGTGAGATGGTATCGAGCGGAACGAGCACATGCACCAGGTGCATGCGACGCGGATCGCCGGCGATGGACAGCCCCGAGCGAATCGCGAAGTCCGATTCACTGCTGAAATCAATCGGTACCACGACCGTGACGTCAGTAAATGCCATGGAAAACCTCCCGCTGTCTGGTGTCAGCTCGACGTGATGAAATCGCGAATCGTCAATCCTGCAGAACCGACACTGTTATACGTGGGTCTCGAATCAGCCAATTGCTCTACGGACCCTGCTGTGCGACTTCCCG
This sequence comes from Planctomyces sp., assembly GCA_005809115.1. Taxonomy (GTDB): domain Bacteria; phylum Planctomycetota; class Planctomycetia; order Planctomycetales; family Planctomycetaceae; genus F1-80-MAGs062. The sequence continues at coordinate 2,076 of SYLK01000336.1, forward strand.
ATCGAGTTCACCGCTGTGCAGCCTGCTCAAGTAGTCCGTCAGCGCCAATCGGACTTTTCCGGAGAGCAGAAACAAGCCCAGCACGTTGGGAATCGCCATGCCGAAGATCATCAGATCGCCAAAATTCATGACCTGGGGCGCCGATATCACCGAACCCAAAAATGTAAATGCCAGGAAAATGACCTTGTACGACATCGAGTGACGGTCACCGAACAGGAATGCCCAGCAGCGTTCCCCGTAATACGACCAGGAAATCATCGTGCTGTAGGCGAACAACGCCGTCGCGATCGCCAGCACGTAGCGAAAATACGGGACCTGCTGATCCATGGCCACTGACGTGAGAATGGCACCCTGAACGCTGGCGGCCGAACCGTCCGGTTTCAGGGTATACGCGGCTTTCAGTTCCGCGCTCATTTCGGGGTTCCGATAATCCCAGGCTCCCGTAATCACGATCACCAGAGCCGTCATCGTGCAGACCACAACCGTGTCCACGAACGGCTCCAGCAGTGACACAAACCCTTCGCGGACCGGATAACTGGTTCTCGCAGCCGAATGCGCAATCGCGGCAGAGCCGACTCCCGCTTCGTTGGAAAAGGCCGCTCGCTTGAAGCCCTGCACCAGGACACCCAGAAACGCACCCCAACCCGCCTCGAAACTGAACGCGCCATCCAGAATCGCTGAGGCAGCGTCCGGAATTCGTGCCCAGTTTTTCAGCAGAATCACAAAGCACGCGAGAACATAGATGCCACACATCAACGGCACGATTCTCTCAGCTGTCGATGCAATGCGACGGATCCCGCCGATAATGACAATCCCGGTCAGGACCGACATGGCGAGTCCGTAGATCCAGGGATATTCCCGCACAAATCCCAGTGTCTGGCCCACCGCTTCCATGCTCTGATTCACCTGAAACGCATTGCCCCCGGCGAAGGATCCGCCCACACACAGAACCGCGAACAGGATCCCCAGCACCCGGCCCAGCGGTCCCAGTCCGATGTCCCGCAATCCGTCCGTCAGATAATACATGGCACCGCCCATGATGCGCCCGTCCGGACGGACCTTGCGGTACATCTGTCCGAGCGTACACTCTGTGAACTTCGAGGACATGCCCAGAAAACCTGCCACGATCATCCAGAACGTCGCACCCGGGCCACCGATCCCGACGGCAACCGCAACCCCGGCAATGTTTCCCAGCCCCACAGTGGCCGACAGGGCAGCCGTCAGAGCCTGGAAATGCGTGACCTCTCCGGCGGCCGAGGCGACATCATATCGGCCTGCCGTGACACGCACGGCGTGCGCGAATCCGCGGAGATTGATGAAGCCCATCCGGAATGTCAGAAAAACCGCAGCCGCCACCAGCCACAAGACGCCGGCCGGGACGCTCTGTCCGGAACCCATGGGAATGGGAAAGAAAACAACCGATTCGACGTAATCGTTGACCTTGCCAAAGATACCGTCGACCGGTTTCAGCGCCTCGTTGATTCGATCAAACAGCCCGCCGGAATCTGTCTGCGCGATCACAGTCACCAGACCAGCCCTGTTGCCCGAAACCTGCTGGGCAGCAGCGAAGTCCACTCTGGCCAGCATGGCCAGTACTGCCACCAGCGCTGCGCCCCGGCACCGATGCGCTCGAATCAGCTGACTCATCGTACGATCCTGTCAGAAGGCCGGATATCGACATTCGCCGACGTCCTGTCACCGCGAACCCGCGCCGCGAACCCGCGCCGCGCACCCGCACGGCGAAAGAATACTGCTGCACAAACCGATACACAACCCGTACAGGCGATTCCGGCGTGGGGAGCTGACGGCCGGGGCGTGCGGAGCTGATGGCCGCTCGGGTGAGCCGAGTCAGCTGATCACGTCCCGGCCCATCCATTTCCGGAGCACCTCCGGCACACGCACTGTGCCGTCAGCCTGCTGGTAGTTTTCCAGGACAGCGATGATCGCGCGGGCGCAGGAGATGGCGGTGCCGTTGAGAGTATGGACGAACTGAGTGCCCTTCCGATCGGGATACCGGCAGCGAATTCCGAGGCGGCGGGCCTGGTAGTCTGTGCAGTTCGAGGCGGAAGTGACTTCGCCGTATTCTCCGGCTTCTCCGCGTCCGGGCATCCAGGCTTCCAGATCGAATTTGCGCCAGGCGGGTGCGCCGAGGTCGCCGGTGGCGGTATCGATCAGCCGGTAGGGGATGCCGAGTTCCTGAAAGATCTCTTCTTCCACCGCCACGATTTCGTCGTGCAGTGCACTGGATGAGGCGACATCCCCCGCGGTAAATCCGAACATTTCGACTTTGGTAAACTGATGCACCCGGTAAATGCCTCGCGTCGCGCGGCCATGTGCTCCGGCTTCCGTGCGAAAACAGTGCGACAGTCCGCAACAGCGAATCGGCAGATCAGCCACATCCAGCGTCTGATCGCGCAGAGCGCCGCCCAGAGTAATCTCGGCCGTGGCGACCAGGCTGAGGTCCGAACAGGCGACCGAATAGATCTGAGTTTCTGCGCCCCTGGGATTGAAGCCGATGCCTTCCAGGACAGCATCGCGGGCCAGGTCCGGTGTGGTGTACAGCGTGAATCCCTTGTCACGCAGCTTGCCCAGTGCAAACTGCACCAGTGCCATTTCCAGCATCACTGCGTCGTTCTTCAGGAAGTAGAATCCGTGACCGGCCACGCGGGCACCTGCTTCAAAATCGATCAGGTCCAGTCGAGCGGCGATCTCCACGTGATCCAGCGGTTTGAAACTGAACTGCGGCCGGTCGCCCCAGACGCGGATTTCTTGCGCATCGTTTTCTCCGCCCAGCGGAGCATCGGGATGCGTCAGATTGGGCACACGCCCCTGCTCGGCCCGCAGCTGCTCCTCCACCAGGCGCAGCTGCTCGTCCATCGCTGTGACCTGCTCGCGCAGCTGCCGACCGAGTTCGATCAGCCCCGGCCGTTCCTCGGCTGTCGCTTTCGGGATCCGGGCCGAGACTTCCTTCTGCTGCCGGCGGTGGTCATCGCCGGAGGAAATCAGGGAATTCCGCTGGTCCCTGAGGCGGATCAGGGCCTCCAGGTTCACCTGAACGCCGCGGTTGCGACAGTTCTGCTCGACCTCGTCCAGATGATCGCAGATGAACTGCAGATCCAGCATCGCCAGGACTCCTTAACAATCAGGGGATATGCAATGGCAGCGCCGCTACGCCATCAGGCGGATGATCCTGAGTCATCTGCGTCGTCTGCTGTGTCAGATGGACAGGAACCCGCCGGACAGGAACCGCCGGAAATGAACCCGCGAAACCGCGGGACCGGGGACGTCGGGCCGTCTCAGGACCTGCCCGACGCCTTCATCGCGGCGAGTTTTTCCCAGAGGCAGGCGCTGCCCAGCGTCCCGCGGTGGAAATCGGCCACGTGAAAGTGTTCATCCGGGCTGTGCAGGTTGTCCGTATTTCTGCCCCAGCCCAGCAGCAGCGTATCGATTCCCAGGATCTGTTTGAAGCTGAGGACCACGGGAATGGAGCCTCCCTCCCGGATAAAGACGGGTGGCTGGCCGAATGCCTGCGCCACCGCGTTGCTGGCGGCGGTGATCCACTGGCTGGTGGGGTCAAACGCGAACGCCTGACAGCCGTGAGACCGGTGGAATTCGAACTTCAGTCCTGGCGGGCAGCTCTCGCGCAGGCAGGCTTCGAGCGCATCGAGGACTTTGGCGGGCTGCATGTCGGGGACCAGGCGGCAGGTGATCTTGGCCATGGCTTTCGACGGGATGATCGTCTTGGGTCCTTCCCCCGTATAGCCGCTGATCATGCCGTTTACGTCGCAGGTGGGCCGTGCCCAACGGCGTTCCAGCGTGGTCCAGCCGGTTTCCCCGAACAGCGCGCCGCTGCCCACTTCGCGGAGAAACCCGGATTCGCTGAACGGGAGCCGGGCGAACTGCTGTCGTTCGGCCACGGTGAGTTCCGCCACATCGTCGTAAAAGCCGGGGATCGTGACGCGGCCGTCGTCGTCGATCAGTCGGCCGATCATTTTCGTCAGCGCGTTGGCTGGATTGGCGATGCTGCCGCCGAAAATCCCGCTGTGCAGGTCTTTTGAAGGACCCCTAAGCCGAACCTCCGCCGCGACAATCCCCCGCAGTCCGTACGTGATGGCCGGAATGCCGTCACCGTACTGGCTGGTGTCGCTGATCACAGCCACGTCCGCCGCCAGACGCTCGCGATGACCTTTCAGAAATTCCTCCAGATGATCACTGCCAACTTCCTCTTCCCCTTCGATCAGGAACTTGATGTTCCCCGGCAGTTCACCCCGCACGACAAACCAGGCTTCCAGCGCCTTGAGGTGAGTGAACACCTGCCCCTTGTCGTCCGTGGCGCCGCGAGCATACAACCTGCCGTCGCGGATCTGCGGATCGAAGGGAGGCGTGGTCCAGAGATCCAGCGGGTCCGGAGGCTGGACGTCATAATGACCGTACACCAGGATCGTGGGCAGCGACGCGTCGTGAATCCGCTCGCCATACACGATCGGATGGCCTTTCGTGGGAATGATTTCCGCAGTCAGACCAGCCGCCGTCATGGCCTGACGCACGAATTCCGCGCACCGCTGCACATCGCCGCGGAACGCGCTGTCCGCGCTGACACTGGGGATCCTCAGAAACTCGCACAACTGATCGAGAGCCCGCGGCTGCTGATCCGTCAGATACTGAATTACGTCCTGCATATCGTTGTCTTTTCTCTGTTCTGTCAGGTTCTGTTGTCCGCTCATTGTCCGAAGCAGTACAGGTGACCTGTGGTGCGGACATAGATGCGATTTTCCGCGATGGCCGGCGTGGCATAGACGTCCTCGCCGAAATCGGCTGACCAGATGTCGGCCCATTCGGCAAAAGCGCCGATGACCGAGAGTTTTCCTCGCTGATCAATCAGATAGACGCGCGCATCGGCGCCAACCGGCGAGGCATAGTAGTTGGCGGTCCCGGACGCACGCTTTGTCTGCAGCAGTTCCCCCGAGCGGGCATTGTAGGCGGTGACGATGCCGCCGTCCTTTGCCGTAAACAAATAGCCGTTGTATGCGAGGGGCGAAGAGCAGAACGGGACAAATTTCTCTGATTCCCACAACACGTTGCTCACCGTCGCATCGCCCGTTCCGCCCGGACGGATCGCCATGACCACGTTGCGGGCCGTGTCGAACAGATTCCGGTAGAATTCGTATTCTTCCCGCGTGAGCGATCCTGACTTGTCGCGATCGACCTGATCAAACCGCTGCTGGATGTCGCCGCCCTTGTCAAGTTCACTGTCCTCCAGCAGGCCGTTGCCGCTGGCGTCACAGCGGGCCAGCACTTCATCAAACGGCGCGACCGTGATGCGGTCGCCCGGATCGCCGCCGCGCGACCAGGCGGCGAGATAAATCGTCTGGTCGGCGCCCAGCACCGGTGTGGCACAGACGGCGCGCGACAACCCGCGGACAGTCCAGATTTCCCGGCCCGTCTCAAAGTCGTACCCGACCACACGCAGGGTGCCAGCCACGATGATCTGCTTCCTGCCATCGATCTCCTGTATCACGGGCGTACTGTAGCTGCGCGGGAACTCGCCGCGGTCCGTCTGCCAGATCGTCTCCCCCGTGGTTACGGACGCGGCCAGCAGAAACGAATTCGCGTCGTGGTCCTGCACCAGGATCACGCGGCCATCCGCGATGACCGGAGACGATCCGGAGCCGAACGTATTGTTGAATGGTCCCATCCGGCGGTGCCACAGCTCGTTGCCGTCCAGATCGTGGCAGTACAGACCGGAAGAACCGAAAAAGCTGATCACTCGTTCTCCGTCCGTGACCGGACTCGACTGCGCATGACTCCCGATCTCATGAATCTCTTCCAGCGATTCATGCGGTGCCACTCGCTCCCAGAGCAGTTCTCCGGTCGATCGACTGAGGCACATCGTGACCAGTTGCCGCCCGGCTGCGGCCGGCGCACCGGCTGGCGCGCCGGGCGCACCGGCTTTGCCCGGCGCACCTGGAGAGCCCGGCGCACCTGGAGAGCCCGGCGCACCGGGAGTACCGGGTGTCGCCGTGTTGGCGGTGTCAGAGTCGTCAGTGTCGCCGTTCGCACCGGAGTCGGCCTGGACGTCACGTACGGCGGTCAGAAAAATCCGATCACCGAAGATGACGGGAGACGAATGGCCCGAGGGCACCTCGACCTTCCATACCACGTTCCGATCCGGCCCGATCTCCGCCGGGACTCCTCGCGGTTCGCTCACGACACCCAGCGCATTGTGACCCCGGAACTGGGGCCAGGCCGACAGAGCATCCAGTCGTTCGAGGCGCCGCATGCGGATGTTCCGAAATTCGACCGGATCGCTGTGCCCGGCGAATCCAAAATGGCCGCGGCGCAGCTCTTTGCCCGGATGGGCGGTGCCATCCTTGAAATCCGTGACCCGGCTCAGGTCAGCATCCATGATCACCGATCCGTTCAGCTCGACCCGAATCGTGGATCCGCGTATGGTGACTTCCTGAAAGTTCCACTGGCCGACCGGTCGCAGGTAACCTCGCTGTGCCGAAACCATACCGTAGGCAGAACCGTGGTACTGGCGCGGATCCAGTTGCGCATACCGTGGATTTTCCGAATCCAGGACCTGCAGTTCGGTCATCCCGTCCACATGCGGCTGGCCGGTCCCGGGATATCGAATCGCCAGCCCGTTATTGCCCCCGGGTGGCAGGCGGAATTCCAGGCGGACGATGAAGTCCTCGAATTCCTGCTGCGTGAACAGGGTTCCGCCTTTTCCCTGGCGACAGACCACGGAGCCGTCAACGACCTGATAGCTGTCCACATCTCCGGCCCAGCCGTCCAGATTCGTGCCGTTGAACAGCGAATCAAAGTTCTCAGAGTTGCGGGCGGCAAGGATTGAACTGGCCTCTGCAGCGGGAATGGGGCGGACTAACACGTTCCGCCATCGGATTTCGCCGCCGTGGGTCTGCAGCTGAATTCGTCCCGCAGCGAACAATGGCAGGCTGCGGTCCCAGAAGTTCTCCATGATCACGTGGTCGACAACCTGCAGGTCGTTCAGCCAGACGGATGTTCTGGCGCCGATCTGCAGGATCCGCAGCCGATTCCATTCTCCGAAGGGCTTGTCGGCGAAAACGATCGGTTCGCGGCCTGTCGTTCCGGGCGTGTTGTTGAACAGTCCTCCGGAACCTTTGTCGGCCCCCCGATTCCACTTGCCGCCTTCCCGGGTGTAATCCCAGATCTGAACCTGGGGTGTGCCTCGCAGGTAAATTCCGCTGTCAGCCTGTGCGACGGTTCGGTATTCCACCAGCAGCTCGATGTCACCGAATTCCTGGTCGGTGGTCAGGTACGGACCATCACCATCGTTGACAAGTTCGCCGTGTTCGACGGTCCAGTGCTGTTTCGCTTCCTCTGTCCATGACTGCAGCTGCCGGGCTCGGTCGGCAGAATCCATCGCGGCGAGGGAACGCGGGTCGGTGTGCGGACAACCGTGCCATCC
>SYLK01000337.1 GCA_005809115.1 Planctomyces sp.
AAATCAGCCAGGTTCCGAGATTCACACCGTCCCACCACGCGATACCCGATCGGCGGACCGCTGTCGTGATCGACTCGTCGCACACTCTGAACCAGCTGCAGAACATTTCGGTTTCCTGTACGGTGTCCAGGGATATTTCAGTTCGGCACGACTGGCCCGAGGCTGAACGAAGGGCACATCATCTGTCCGATTCACCTGCTGCCCGGGATTCTGCCAGATTGCGACCGGACCGAGAAGTTGCTGGCAGCGCCGAGTGAAGCATCCTGGTAATTGCGGACGTGCCGGAAGACTATCGGCCAATGCAATACAGGAATTGATCGCTCCGCAGGTACAACCTGCCGTCGGCCACAATCGGACTGGCATTGAACGTACTCTGATCGTCGAGCTTGTTGTGCGCCAGTTGTTCGAATTCCGGCCTGGCCGCCAGCACGTAGGTGCCGCCATTGCGAGTCACAACGTACAGTTTGCCGTCGCCGGCCACGGTGGACGCGTAAGGCTGGTCTTTGACCCGTTTCGAATAGATGACCTCACCATCGGTCAGTCGCACGCAGTAGGCGACGAGATTGCGGTCGCTGACCCAGTACAGATGACCGTCATAAACAACTGGTGACGTGACGTTTGCCCCCGCCGCAGCTTCCCAGAGCCGGTGCGACTGCGTGACGTCACCGCGGCCGCCCGCGCGAATGGCAATGGCCTTTGAGGTGCGGCCACCGATGACGTAAATGACGCCCTCGTGGGACACGATACTCGGACAGACATAGTCCGGAATTCCCTCGCAGTTCCACAGCGGCTCGCCCGTTTCGGGCCGGAAGGCGAGGATCCTGCCCTTGACGCTGACGACCAGTTCCTGCGTGCCGTCGGGAAGTTCGACCAGATGCGGGGTGTTCCACGAGGCGTCCATTCCCTCAGCCCGCCAGACTTCCTTGCCACTGTCCTGATCGAGCGCGATGAGGGAACCGCTTTCGACACTGGCGTTCACGATCACCAGATTCTGATACAGAATCGGGGACGTGCCGCACCCCCAGCCGTGTGTCTTGTCTCCGACAAAGGTCTGCCACAACTGCCGGCCTGCGAGATCAAATTTCAGGACGCCGCTCCGGCCAAAAAACACATACAGGGCTTTGCCATCCGTGGCCGGTGTCGGTGCCGCATAACCATGGTCCCGCACGCGTTCCGTTTCCGGAAGTCGTGGCTTCACATGCTGATCCCAGAGGATCTCGCCGCTGGATCTGAGACAGATCACGTGGAGTGTCAGATCTTCCATCCTGCCTGGATTCTCACTGTCGACGCCATAGCCGCTGTGGCAGGTCACGTACAGGCTGTCATCAAGGGCAATCGGGCTGGACGCTCCGGCACCGGGGAGTTTCGTCTTCCAGACGAGGTTTTCGGTATCGCTCCACGTCAGCGGCAGATTCTTTTCACTGGTCCTGCCCTGACCGCCCGGACCGCGAAACTGCGGCCACTCGGCACCCGTCCCGTGGGGCGTGGTGATGGTTCCTGTCAGTAACACGACACAACAGAATATCCATGTCTTCATGTTCGATGACTCGCAGTTGGGAGGCAGTCCGACGGGAAAACCGCGATGCGGATCAGCGCCGTTCGCCGCCAAAGTTCAGGAGGATCTGGCCATATCGCCGCCCGGATGCGGCCAGTCTCAGGGAACGAACAGACCAGAAGCCGCCATCTGGATCCTGGTGATGATAGCAGAAAAGAGAATCCGCGCGTACCAGGAGACAGAGCGCAGTGACGCCACTCCCGACGACGTCGACAGCTCTCGCCGGGTATTTCCGGCGGAACGCGTGAGTCGACAGAAGGCCTCGTGGATTGTTTACGTCGCTGTAAGAGTCCAGGATGCGGCACGTGCGGGGAACGTCCGCCGCTGGCAGGTGAGTCGGGTGATCTGCGTTCGCTCAGGGCGGCAGGAGTTGCCGGCAGCAAGTGTGAAACCCCGCCACGGCGAGCCCGATTTCGGGGAGGCAGATGATGCGAACGGTTTTCGTGACGGTCGTTGTCCTGATTGTGGGGTGCGGCGGGGGAAGCTCGGGAAAACCGGGGCCACGGGACGTTCAGGTCTCGCCAGTTGGATCGGAATCCCCGAGCCCGATGCCGGATGAAGCCGCCATTTCGCTGCCTGAGATCACGAACAGTATCGGCATGCGGCTGAAACTGATTCGCGCCGGTGAGTTTCTGATGGGGTCGCCGGAGACCGAAGCCGGTCGCAGCGACGATGAGAAGCTGCATCGGGTGCGGATCGCCAAAGCGTTTTACCTGGGAATTCACGAGGTCACCCGCGGGCAGTTCGCGGCGTTCGTGAAGGAGACCGGGTACCGGACCGAAGCCGAATCCGACGGCATGGGAGGCTACGGAGTCGATGAACAAGGGAATTTCCCTCAGAAGCCCGCGTATACCTGGCGGACTCCCGGGTTTTCTCAGACCGACGAACATCCTGTCGTACTGGTGTCGTGGAATGACGCAGGTGCGTTCATCCGGTGGCTGAACAACAGGGAGCAGGCTGAATATCGGTTGCCGACCGAAGCGGAATGGGAATACGCCTGCCGTGCCGGAACGACGACGTCGTATTCGAACGGCGACAATCCGGAGCAGCTGGCATTGATCGGCAACATCGCCGATGCCAGTTTAGCGGGGAAGTTTGCGGCCTGGCCCTGGCCGATCATCGCTGCTCGTGACGGTTATGTTTTTACGGCACCTGTGGGGAGTTTCCTCGCGAACGGGTTCGGTCTGCACGATATGCATGGCAATGTGTGGGAGTGGTGTCAGGACGGGTATGATCCGGGCGCCTATAATTCAAGAACCGGTATCACGGCAGATCCCTTCGTGAAATCCGGCACTTATCGCGTGCTCGGCGGGGGAAGCTGGGGCACCGGCGCGGCGGATTGTCGGGCGGCGCGCCGCGGCATCAACGACCCGAGGAACCGCACCATCAACGACGGCTTCCGTGTTGCCCGCAGTGGCATCGAATGATTGGGACCGGCCAAAAAAACAGTTGAACAAACTCATGAAAACTTCGGCCGCAGGAATCCTGCACCTCGAATGCGGATTCGCTGGATCAGTTCATCAGCTGGCCGATGATTTCATGCAGCAATTTTACGGTCAAAACGAAATATTCAGGTCCAGCCGCTGTCACACACCAGCGTGATTCTGGTCAGGGGGCGCTGCGCTTCCCTGACCAGAAAATTTGTTCAACTGATTTTTTGGCCGGTCCTTACCACAGGGAATTGGGGCCGTTGGGAATTCGCAGAAGCGCCGTCGGCATCTGGCACTGGCGTTCCCCCTGGCGGCGACGAACCTGCTCTGCCAGCT
>SYLK01000338.1 GCA_005809115.1 Planctomyces sp.
ACCGAAATCCATCGGGCACCATCAGGAATGGATCAAGGCATGCAAAGATGGTTCCGCGACTACGTGTAACTTTGACTACTCGGGGACTTTGACCGAAACGGTTCTGCTCGGTAACGTCGCGTACCGCACTGGCAAGGCTCTGGACTGGGACGCGGCTTCTCTGACGGCTGCGAATGTACCTGAAGCTGCCAGGCTGGTGACGAAGGAGTATCGACCGGGGTGGGAAGTGATCTGACGGCATCAGCAGGCAGACATCAGACCAGAACGGTCAGATGATGGGGGCGGTATCAGACAGCAGGCCACACCGGGAACACCCGGTGTGTTTTTTTGGTAACCGTTCACGGGCCGGGGACAGGCTCATTTTCCCGGAGTATTCGCGCAGATGAGTCGATCTGTCTGGTTGCTGGCGTGCTTGTTTCTCGGGAAAATTTGTCTGTCCCCATCCTTTGCCCGTGAACCGTCCCCTGTTTTCTGAACGGGGTATGGAATAAAGGAAATAAGAAAAGCAGTAACAGTAAACAGAGTCAGCAGAATTGTTGACAACAAAGAACACATGAGACATAAAATCAATCGGTATAAGACTTTAAATTGAAATCCCGCGAGTGAAGAAGGTGCGGAGGACCGGGGGAAACAGGACAGGACAAGTCGGGTCAACAGAGGCAGGAAGTCAACACCGGAAGGACAAGGCGAGCCGAGGTGGTTGGGAGAAGAGGGAAGAGCGGAGCAAACCCGGACCGGTTATCAACATGAGATAAACAGGAAAGAGAACCGGGAGGAGGAACAGAGCGGCGGGAGCCGTGAGATCAACGCCGTTTTGAAACCGAGCAGCGATCGCTACAATTCGGACCAGACGCAACCGCGAGGCAGCCGTCAGACAGTCGAGAGACAACCGCGAAAAGAAGCGGATCGGAGAGTCGGAAGAGACGGCAGTGCCCAAGAGAACCCGAAGAAAAACTTAGAAACAGGCTCAGCAGACGCAAATGATTGTCAGCCGAAACTGGCTCGCAGATTACTTGCCCCTTCTCCGAAACGAGGGCTCAGTGTCCATAGAGGAACTGACGGAGCGGCTGACAATGTCAGGCCTCAATCTGGAGGAATACAGAGAAATCGAAGGGGATATCGCGATCGATCTGGAGGTGACGAGCAACCGCCCGGATTGTCTGGGGCACATCGGAGTGGCTCGGGAAATCGCGGCGTTGTACGCGACGACGTACGAAACGCCGCAAGTGGAGCTGAGCGAAAGCGCAGAACGGTGTGCAGAACAGATCAGCGTGGAAGTGGAGGCCCCGGAACTGTGTCAGGAATATCACGCGCGCGTCATCCGGGGTGTCAGAATCGGACCAAGTCCGCGGTGGCTGCGAGACCGTCTGAACGTGGTGGGAATCAACAGCGTGAACAACGTGGTGGATGTGACGAACTACGTGATGCTGGAGACGGGGCAGCCACTGCACGCGTTTGATCTGGATCGTCTGCAGGGGAGCGGAATCCGCGTTCGGCGGGCACGGCCCGGGGAAACCATAACAGCGATCGACCAGCGGCAATACCAGCTGTCACCCGACATGTGCGTGATCGCGGATGCAGCGGGAGCGGCAGCAGTAGCAGGAGTGATGGGGGGGCAGGAAACGGAGATCAGCGGAAGTACGGTCAATGTGCTGGTCGAGGCGGCGGCGTTTGCCCCACTGGCGGTGCGATCAACGGCCCGCAGTCTGAAGCTGCACAGTCCGTCATCGTATCGCTTCGAGCGTCGGGTAGACCGGACGCAGCTGGACTGGGTGTCTCGCCGGTGCTGTCAGCTGATTTGTCAGGTGGCGGGCGGAACCGTGCAGGCAGGGTCGGTGGCAGGGGGCGAACCGGAGCCCCGCGAACCGCTGCTGGTATCGTTAGGATATCAGCAGGTGACGCGACTGCTGGGGATCACGATAGCGCCGCGGCGAATCCAGGATATCCTGCAGTCTCTGGGTCTGAAATTGCTGAAGCATGACGCGGAGACAGCGCTGTTTGCACCACCGGGCTGGCGGCAGGACCTGCGGAGGGAGTGTGACCTGATCGAGGAAGTCGCTCGGATAAATGGATATCAGAACATACCGGACAATGTGCCGCTGCCGATGATGGCGACAGGGCGGACTGTGCGAGAACGCGTGCTGGACGGGATCCGAGGACATCTGACATCACAGGGCTTCTACGAAGCGATCACGTTGTCATTTGTGAGCGAAGCTCACAGAAGCCTGTTTCAGCCGCGGGGTGAACGACCGGACGTCAGCGTGAGCCATACCAGTCGCAGTCACGAGAATCGGCTGCGGCAGAGCCTGATACCCAGTCTGCTGCAGAGCCGGCGGCAGAATGAACGGCACGGAACCGCCGATGCAGAACTGTTTGAGGTAGCGAAGGTCTATCTGTCGGCAGGACAGAATCAGGCGGAACATACCGCCGAGCCAACGATGGCGGGAATCGTGTCGAGCCGCACATTTCTGTCATTGAAGGGCATCGTGGAATCGCTGGTTCACCAGCTGGCACCGCACGCGGTGATGACGGCCGAACCAGGTGAGGCACGAGAATTCCAGGCTGGTCGAAACGCGGTGCTGCTGCTGAACGGGACACCATTCGGGTGGCTGGGAGAACTGGACCGGACAGTGACCGACAGCATGGACCTGGCAGAAGCCGCCACGGTCGCGGAATTTGACGTGCACGCACTGGAATCGGTGTACGAGCCGAACCGACGTTTTCGGACGCTGCCGCGATATCCGCCCGTCAGCAGGGATCTCAATTTTGTGCTGGCAGAGTCAGTGTCATGGGCGAAATTGAGTAACGCCGTGAAGCAGCAGGCCGGCGACATTCTGCAGGGCGTATCGTTTGGTGGTCAGTATCAGGGACCACAGATCGCGGCAGAGCACAAGTCGTATGTCGTGACGTGTCGATTTCAGGCAGCAGACCGGACGCTGACAGCAGAAGAAGTCGAAGAAGCAGTGCAGCGAATCGTGAGCGGGTGCCAGACAGGTCTCGCGGCGCGACTGCGATAGAAATCGGAACAGGAAGTCAAGAGTACTGATGTCATGAGACGGATGCTGCTGAAGTCAAAAATTCATCGAGCGACGGTGACAGACGCGAATCTGCACTATGAAGGCAGCGTCACAATCGATCCGCTGCTGATGGAAGCCGCTGACATCGTGGAATGGGAAAAGGTCGACGTCTACGACATCACGAACGGCAGTCGGCTGACGACCTACGCGATCAGCGGGGAACGCGGCAGCGGGGTCATCTGTCTGAACGGAGCCGCAGCGAGACTGATCGATCCGGGAGATCTCGTCATCATCGCCAGCTATGCCGAGTTCAGCGAAGAGGAGCGGGTGAAGCACATCCCGCGCATTATCCACGTCAACCAGAAGAATCAGATTCGCACACATGAAGTCATTGTTCCCGGATGAGCTGCTGGATCGCATTCGGCGGAACGCAGTCGTGGCGGTCCTGACGATCGAAGCCGCGGAAGATGCTGTTCCCACAGCCCGAGCGCTGCTGGAGGGCGGCATCAGCGTGATGGAACTGACGCTTCGGACAGCGACGGCGCTGGACAGTCTGCAGGCGATCCGGAAGCACGTACCGGAGATGATCGCCGGGATCGGCACCGTGCTGAGGCCGGATCAGGTCGACTCCGTGATTCAGGCCGGGGCGAGTTTTGGTGTCTCTCCGGGACTCAATCCGGCTGTCGTCCGCCGGGCACTGGATCGGAAGCTCCCATTCGCTCCCGGCGTGATGACGCCGTCAGACATCGAGTTGGCCCTCGAACTGGGGTGCCGAGATCTGAAGTTCTTCCCGGCCGAACCCGCGGGAGGCCTCACGATGCTTGCCAGCCTTCGAGCGCCGTTCGCGCATCTGGGCGTCGAGTTTATCCCGCTGGGAGGTGTTTCCGCGGCCAACATGACAGAGTATCTGAGAACGCCCGGAGTGCTGGCCGTCGGTGGTTCCTGGCTGGCGAAGCCGGAAGACATCCGACAGAAGAACTGGGTCGGCATTCGAAAGCGAGCGGCGGAAGCGCGGGAGCAGGCAGACAGCTCAGGAACGGCACGATCATTTTTCAGTGGTTCAACGACAAGTGCTGCGCGCATCAGCAAGTGACGTGTCGGGAGCGGTTGACCATTTCCGGAAAGGCTCGCGAGCCGAAGCACTCTTCAACCCGGCGGGAAGAGAATTCATCATCCTGACCGGAGGTTAGGACCGGCCAAAAAATAAGTTGAACAAATTGTCGGGTCAGGGAAGCGCAGCGCCACTGACCAGAGTCACGCTGGTGTGTGACAGCGGCTGGACCTGAAAGTTTCGTTGTGGCCGTAAAATTGCTGCATGAAATCATCGGCCAGCTGATGAACTGATCGAGCGAATCCGAATTCAAGGCACAGGATTCATGCGGCCGAAGTTTTCATGAGTTTGTTCAACTTATTTTTTGGCCGGTC
>SYLK01000339.1 GCA_005809115.1 Planctomyces sp.
TGGTGCCGTGACATGGTGGTATACTTCAAACCGCCGCCGGATCACGTCCTCATTGGCATCATCTGTACGGTTCTCACGGATCGCGCGACGGCGGATACGGTGAACCATGTCTTCCTCGTCTGAGCATTTGAGGTAAATAATGCGATGGATTTCCAGATACTTCTGCACCATTTCGACCTGCGTCACGTTGCGCGGCATACCGTCCAGAATCAACAGGTCTTCGCGCGGCTTGAAGCGGGACAGTGCCACATAGGCTTCCACCGCTTTCCACCAGATCTTGATCGTCAGCTGGTCGGGAACCAGCTCGCCCCGCGAAATATGCGCGTAGACTTCCCGACCGTCCCGCGATCCAATGTCCAGGGACCGAAACACGTCGCCCACTGACAGGTGAAAGAACCCGGGAATCGTCGCCAGAATTCCGCCCTGCGTTCCCTTGCCGACACCCGGCGGCCCAAACAGCGGAATACACCGATACCGTCTGCCTGCGGCAGGTTCCGGTTGCGTGACTGAACTGCTCATACATGGTTCCGCCTTACGGTCGCCGACCTGCAAACAGCCACACTGACCATCCCTGAATGCGGGTGGACAGAATTCTTCCAGACAACCACAGAACTGGCCCGACTCGCGGGACTTCTGGAAAATCGGACTTCGCAGGCATAACAATGGAATTCGTGGGCGGAGTATGACGCGACCCCCGACGTGTGAACAGCAAACTTTCCTGGATCTCGAATGGCTTTTTCAGGACCGGGAGTGACTGGTGACGGAGGAAATCCGGGGCTTTGCCTCAGGACCGGCCAGAAAATCAGTTGAACAAACTCAGGAAAACTTCGGCCCCATGAATCCTGCGCCTCGAATTCGGATTCGCTCGATCAGTTCATCAGCTGGCCGATGATTTCATGCAGCAATTTTACGGTCAAAACGAAACATTCAGGTCCAGCCGCTGTCACACAGCAGCGTGATTCTGGTCAGTGGCGCTGCGCTTCCCTGACCAGACAATTTGTTTAACTGATTTCTTGGCCGGTCCTCAGGTGTTGCGGCGGAAGCTGCCGGGTTGAGCCATCCTGGAGATCGACTTCAGCTCGTCCGTCGATTCTCTTCCCGGCGTGTGGGCGATAGATTGCCGGAAGGAGTTGCCGGAAGGAGTCGCCGGATTCCGGAGGCGATTCTGCGGCGTTCCGGGTCAATGGTTTCCAGTCGGGCGAGTTCATGCGATTTTCTGTAGTTGGGCAACTCCGGGCAGCGTTGCCGCTGCTTCAGCAGGTTCACGAGTCGGCTGATCATCAGCTGGGCACGTGTCATCTGACGGGCGCGCTGGCGGAAGCGGCAGCCGGCCTGATGATTCCGTTTCGGCTGGAATCGGAAGCAGAGAACGCGTTTCTCGACAATGACATCGACGTTGTGGTTCTGGCCGCGGCGGCTGCCGAGCAGACATTGCAGTGGGCTCGCTCGGCGTCGCAGGCGGATCGACACGTCGTGGTGTTTGCTCCCCACGATGCCTCCCCGGCGTTTGGATTCGAACTGCATCAGCTGCTGGATGAATCCCGCCGCAGTATTGTCCCGGTTCTGGGTCGGATGCGTCTGTCCGATCTGCAGCCGGGGCAGATGTGGACCGGAGTACCCGGCGATGCGAATTCTGAGCGGACTTCCCCTGACGAATCCGGATCGGCTGCTTTGCCCGCACAGATTGCGAGGGACGTTCAGCAGATGATGCTGGAACTGGACCCGGGTTCCGACGACGCTGCGGTGCTTCGTCAGTGGCAGCTGGAGTCGCTGGATATCGTCAGTGCGGCGGGATTCCGGTACACACAGATCACAGCCATCGAGGGGATGGCTCCCAGCGGGCTGCTGATCTCGCGGCTGCTGACGCTCGGGACATCAAAGGAATCGGAATCGGCGTTTCCACCGGCCTCCATCATGCTGCGTCCCGCAGCCGCGTCCTCTGTGTCTGCGGGAGGCGCGGACCGGACGGCAGTAACGGCGGCAGGGCGTGACGGATCGCGCGATCTTTCTGTCCTGCGTGTGATCCGAACGGATGGGACCGAAATTCGCTGGCCGGTTCTGGAGCCGCCGCGTGTGCTGGCCTGGGTCGTGGCGCTGTGCTGCCGAGGAGACGCGTGTCAGCGTTGTATGGAGTCATTTACCGAGAGTCTGGAGCTGGCGCACGCCGCCGAGCGGTCATTGACCAGGCGAAGGACGGTCGACATCCACTTTGATTCCGGAAGCGAGCGGAGCCTGTTCAAGAGCCAGATGACGGCGATCGGCTGTGGTGTGCTGACCTGGACCATCATGGGGTTCATCGGCTTTGCGATGATCCGAGCCATCCTGCCACAGCTTCCGCCGCCCGTGCTGCTTATCGGGCGGATCCTGTTTTTTGCTCCGCTGGTGCTGTTTCTTCTGGCCCAGCTGTTATTGCCGCTGGCTCGAGACCGTAACGCGTCGAAATGAGCACGCGTTTCAGCGACAGCGCCAGAGTCGGTCTTCGGAAATCTGCAGCGAGTCTGTCGCGGCGGAAATGTCCTGCCGAAATCGTCGGGCGTCCACGGGATACCCTTTTGTCGGCCGGAGCCCCGGAACGTGCTGCTGCCAGAACTGATTCAGGTGGATCATCAGGATCTCGCGCAAGTACTTTGACACCATGGATGCCAGGGCGACCGGCAGCAGCTCTTCGGCCTTTGCGCGAAAGCAGAAATCCATCTCAGCCATCCGATACCGGGAAACCTCGGTCGATTCCTGCAGGCGAAACACAAACTGATCGCTGAACGCGGCAGAGATCGCCTGATCGTAGCGATTGCGACCACCATGTTTATCGCTGTAGACCTCGGTCTTCCCCGGTGCGGATGAGTCGCCGGGGCGGTCACTCGATCTGCCGTGGTCCGGGTCCGTGCAGGCATCGCGGATCAGGGCCAGAGTACACTCCGTCAGGACCGTCCCTTTGGAATCGGCGGCATTCACCAGGGCGTTGAATTCTCGTGGAAACAGAATCCGGGATCTGACCGTTTGTAACTGCATGTCGGCCGCGGACAGGGCGATCTGCAGGGAGTTCCAGTGCTCGTCAATTTCATCCGGCAGTGCCTGAGTGGGGAGGCACGGAGGCGGAATTGTGGCAGCGGGCTCCAGCTCGAATTCGGTCGCGAATGCCTGTCCAGCCACCGCCGTCCCGAGCTGGCGGGCATCGGTCGGCGTGAGTCCGAGGGATTTCAGAAAGCACAATACTCCGGTTTCGAGCCCCACGATTCCCGTGGTCGAGGTATAGACCTGCTTGGAATCCGCCACATGGAGTCGACGGTCATCTCGGACGGGACAATTCGTCAGAACATCGGACAGCAGGTCCCACATCATCCGGCAGTCGTTTTCCGCAGGCATTTTCCAGACGGTCGCAGTGATGACCAGCGGTCCGAGATTCGGGCCGTATCCGGCTTCATCAGTGCCGATCAGAAGTTTTTTCCCCATCGAAATCGTGAATTGCCGCATTCTGACCGGGATTTTCCGAAACTCGCACAGGGGCACGGTGTTGAAAGGATAGCGACCGCAGCGATCATGAACAGCGCCGTGGGTACAACCGGGCTGCATCATTTCCCAGAATTCAGGAGTTTTGACGATGGATTTTCGGTCTTACGTCCGACAGAACCCGGCAGCCGCCGTCACCGCGACTGCGGCCCTGATGTGCCTGATGTCGCTGCTTCAGTCCGCATCCGGCGGCGACTGGAGCCGGTTTCGGGGAGCAGACGGCAGCGGTGTCAGCCCTGAGGCCACTCCGCCGGTGGAATTTGGTGATGCCAGGAACTTGAGCTGGAAAACGCCGCTGCCGGGTCCGGGTGCGTCCAGTCCTGTCATTGCGGACGACCGCGTGATCGTCACCTGCTGGTCCGGTTACGGGACGGGTGCTGGCGACCCGGGTCGGCAGGAAGATCTGCAGCGCAACGTGATCTGTCTGGATCGCCGCAGTGGCAATGTTCTGTGGCAGCATGCGGAGCCGGCGGTACTTCCCGAAGACACTTACCGCGGGATGCTGGCAGAGCACGGTTACTGTTCACACACTCCGGTGACGGACGGCGAACGGGTCTATGTGTTTTTCGGCAAGACCGGTGTTCTGGCCCTGCAGCTGAACGACGGCGTCAAGCTCTGGCATCAGCAGGTGGGTGATGGTCTGGAAGAGCGTCGCTGGGGTTCCGCCAGCAGTCCCGTGCTCCACGGCGACCTGCTGATCGTCGCTGCACTGATTGAAGGCAATTCGCTGATTGCTTTCCACAAGCAGACGGGGGAAATTGCCTGGAAGCAGGAAGTTCCGGGCTATACCGGTACCTGGGGCACCCCCGTGATCGTTCCGGGCGAAGGCCAGCGGGCTGAACTGGTGCTGGCTGTGCCGGGCGAGGTCTGGGGTGTGAATCCGGAAACCGGGAAACTCCGGTGGTTCTGCCTGGTCCCCGGGATTGACTCAGTTCGGGCCAGCGTGATTGCCAGGGACGGAGTGATTTATGCGATGCATGGTCGCGGCGGCGGATGCGTGGCAATTCGCGCCGGCGGTAAGGGCGACGTGACCAGTACCCATCTCGTATGGCAGAACGATCGCGACCGCAACGGAATCGGAACCACGGTTGCCGTCGGTGGCAGGCTGTACCTGATTTCAAACCGCGTCATTACGTCACTGGATGCCGGAACGGGCGAGCGTATCGAGCAGCTGCGACTGCGCGCGCCATCAGCCGATGGGGAGGCAGGCGCCGAGAATTCCGCCGAAGAATTCGGACCGCCGTACGGACGCGGCGGCGGGGCAGGCCAGGACTACTCATCCCCGGTTGTGGGTGGAGACCATCTGTTTTACACTGCCCGGAGTGGCGACTTGTTCGTGGTGCATCTGGGCGACAGGATGTCCCAGGTGGCCGTAAACCGCCTCGATTCCGGCGGTATCGACTACAGCGCCACGCCGGCCATGGCCGATGGTCAGCTGTTCGTGCGTTCGGCCAGTGTTTTGTACTGCCTGTCGCAGAAATAACCGGGGAGACCGCCACGGCCATGGGAAAGCTGAATCTTGAACCGGGCCTGTACGAACGCGCCGTGCGTGCTGCGGCATCAGCCGGATACAGCAGTGTTGAGGAATTCGTGGCGCATTGCGTTGAAAACGAAATCAAACGGCAGAGTTCAGACGAAGCCGAAGCACATGTCACCGAACAGCTGCGTGGTCTGGGATACATCCAGTGATCGAGCATGTGACGTCTGCCGGTGTCTGGCTGAACGAAGCTGCCAACGTCGCGGGCAGACTGCTGCTGGCACCGATTGGTGTGCTGCCCGCGGCCGCCTCATTGATGCTGACCGCGGCGGTTGCGGGCATCGTGCTGCTGTATGCCTACAAGCACACATCGTGTCAGGGAGCCATCCGGCGCGTGCGGAACACGATGAAGGCCGATTTTCTGGCCCTGTCACTGTTCCGGGACAGTATCGCCGTCTGTCTGCGCGTTCAGGTGCAGATTCTGGCCGGTGCCTGCCGCCTGTTTCTGCATTCGCTGATTCCGATGGCGATCATGGCGGTTCCGACCGGACTGCTGCTGACGCAGCTGGGGCTCTGGTATCAGTCGCGGCCGCTGCGGATTGGTGAAGAAGTTGTCGTCGGAATGTTCCTGCAGAGTGCACCGGGCTCACCGTGGCCCGGAGTGGAGCTGGCACCCTCGCCGTCCATTGAACTGCAGACCGGACCGGTTCGGGTTCTGAGTCAGCGGGCCCTGTTCTGGAACCTGCGGGCGAAAACTGCGGGTTATCATCAGCTCGTGTTTCACGTTGATGGTCAGGCGGTGGAGAAGCAACTGGCGGCTGGCGATGCGGTCATGCGAGTGAGCATGCAGCGCCCGCCGCGGAAGCTGCCGGATATCCTGTGGCACCCGGCTGAGTCACCGTTTCCCGGGACGTCCGCGGTGCGCTCAATTGAGATTCAATACCCCGGGCGGACCGGATGGATGATCGGACGCGACCGCTGGATCATCGGGTGGTTCGCCGGATCGATGGTGTCCGCTTTGTGTTTTCGCCGCATGGCGGGCGTGGCATTCTGAAACATCGGATCCTGACGATATGCCCATCGAATCCGAAATCATCGTGGTGTCTGGTCTTCCCCGGAGTGGAACGTCCCTGATGATGCAGATGCTGCATCAGGGCGGCTGTTCGATCCTGACGGACAGCCGCCGTGAACCTGACACCGACAATCCCGCCGGATATTTTGAATACGAAAATGTGAAACGGCTGCGGCAGGATACGTCGTGGCTGCCGCAGGCCCGCGGCAAAGCCGTGAAGATCGTGTCGCAGCTGCTGTACGATCTTCCGGCGACAGAGCATTATCGCGTCATCTTCATGGAGCGTGATGCCGACGAAGTCCTGGTCTCGCAGGAAAAAATGCTGCGCCGGCTGAATCAACCGGCAGTACCCCGCGAGACAATGAAACAGGCCTGTGACCTGCATCTGCAGCGGCTGTTTGAGTGGCTGGCACAGAGGTCCGAATTCACCATTCTGCGAGTCAGTTACAATCACTTGATTCAGACGGCCGCAGCGGAGATCTCGCGGATCAGCGAGTTTCTGGATGGATCCGTCGACGTCGGTGGGATGTCCGGTGCGATTGATCCAGCGTTGTATCGCAATCGGTCACCCGGTCAGCCGGACTGACTGGCGCTGGCAGCGGGAGCGAGACTTTTCGAAAAAACAGAATTCAGAACAGGAGTCGCAGAGCTGTGCCATTTTTCCAGGCAGTGAGAGCGGGTCATGAAACGACGGATGAACAGGGCCATGCCGCTCCGACGCGGCATGGGTCGGGAGGCGGTGCGGAGCCGCTGCAACCGCTTCGGCGTTGCGTGGTGAACCTGAGTCGTCGCGGATTTCTGACGACGGCGGCCTCGGGAATTGCGGTCGCAGCCGTGCGTGACCAGAACAGTTCTGCCGCGTCAGAGGGTCTGCAGAGTCCTCTGGAAATCCGGGCGCTGCGACTGCAGGAAATCGTGGAAACTCGCACCGTGCAGTCGGAGGGCATGCTGCCCATGCTGGTCCGAGCCCACGACTACCAGCTGCCGAGCGCCGAGGACTACCGGGGCGCATATCGCCACCGCCATTTGCTGGGAAAGACGGAAGCAGAGATTGGTATCGCTCCGATGCACGTCTGGCGGGCATGGGAGAACACGGCTGCGGATACAGCGTTCTACCTGGGAGCATGCGCGTACCAGTATCGATGCACTTCAGATCCATCGGTTCGCGCGATCTGCAGTCGCACGCTTCGCGCCCTGTACTATATTTTTCAGCTGGCCGTGGCAAAGGGAGAACGTGGATTTCTGTGCAAGCCCTACGGCGGTCAGTACAGCAATCAGACGTCCGGAGACCAGGTGCAGTGTGTGGTCACCGGACTCGCTGCCTGGCGCCCCCTGGCATCGCCGGACGAGCGAGCCCTGATCGACGAGATGACAGTGGCCTTTGCTGATCACCAGATTGAAGTGGATTTTGACGCCCTGCACGGCTACTTTGCTCATCCCCGCGGTAAATGGGGCTGGGAGTACAAGGACTGGACGGATGCGATGATTTACGTGCCGCTGCTGCACCTTGCCTGGAACACTACGGGCGACGAAAAGTATCTGGCGGCGATTCGTCGCTGGTATGACCATTGCGGACTGGAAAAACGCGCCGCAGTTACGGCGGAGACATTTCGTGGTTCACCGGCCTGCCGGATGCTGTACCTGCCATCACTGATGATGGAATTCGACCCGCAGAACCATGAACTGTGGCGAAGTCACATGCGGGCAGTTTTCACAACCTGCCGCACCGGGATTCTGCCGGACGGAACGAGCTGGTATTCCTGGGAGTACGATCAGAGGTCGGGCCGATTGACGCCGCGCGACGCGGGCTGGGGTGGAGGCCCGACCCGGACCGGGCGTTCGGCCATCTTCGCCATGGCCTGCGTGACCGCTCAGCGCTGGCTGCCGGAAGCAGACATGCAGGGTGTTGCCCGCGGCATCCTGGAGAATCTCGATGAGCCTCGGCTGCGTTTTGTGCTTCCGGCGAGCGACGATACACAGCTCTCGCCGGAATGGCAGGTCGAAGGCCGCCTGCTCGACCACGACTCACTCACCGGCTGGCTGTGGGCTTACTGGGACGGTCGCTGGCGGGGATACTGGTAAGGACCGGCCAAAAAATAAGTTGAACAAACTCATGCAAACTTCGGCCGCATGAATCCTGCAGCTCGAATGCGGATTCGCCGGATCAGTTCATCAGCTGGCCGATGATTTCATGCAGCAATTTTACGGTCAAAACGAAACATTCAGGTCCAGCCGCTGTCACACACCAGCGTGATTCCGGTCAGGGCGGCGCTGCGCTTCCCTGACCAGAATATTTGTTCAA
>SYLK01000028.1 GCA_005809115.1 Planctomyces sp.
CACAGTCGGCCTCGATCATGTTTCGTGTGCGGGTGTTCCTTGGGCTGCTCTGCGGGCTGCGGACACACGACCTCCGGGCAGCGCGGACCTGGATCAGCACGATGTATCCCGGAACGCCGTTCGTGGCCCGCATCGGTAAGTTCGTCTGCTGGTCACTGGGCCAGATGTGGCATCGGATGCCGGATGCACTCACGGTGGTGACCTTTTCTCCGAAACTCTCCCGCACGCCGTACTGGCTCTCGCAGGGCAATCCACTGGAGAATCATCCGTGGTGTGTACGGCCCGATGCGGTGCTGCCGGCCAGAGCGGATGTGGTCGTGATCGGCGCCGGATTCACCGGGGGATCACTGGCGTATCACTGGGGGAAATACGCGCCTGCGGGCGGGGGGCTCAGCATGGTGGTGCTGGAGATGGGCGACGCGGCCAGCGGATCCTCCGGCCGCAATGAGGGACTGGTTGTGATGGGGCGTTACTGCCAGATGGTCTACGGGACTGTGCTGCGGTCTCTGGACCGCGTGCGGACAGATCTGGCGCCGTCTGAGCGGCAGCTGCTGGCCCGGCAATTCGCTGTCACGTATTGTCGTGCCGCGTATCGCAACGGAGATCTCGTGGAACAGACGATTCGGACGGAAGGCTTCGCCTGCGACTATTCGCGGCAGGGGTGGGTTCAGGCACGCGACGCGGATCAGCAGCAATCCCTGGCGGATTCGGTCCGCATGGCAACCGAGACAGGCGCCACGGACTGGACCAGCATTTCGCCGGACGAGGTCGCGCGGCGAACCGGCATGACGGTCACACTGAACGCGGGATTTTCCGTGGCTGCGGCATCATTTCACCCGGCCCGCTGGGTCTGGTCACTGCTCACCGCTGCGATCCGTTCGGGGCACGTCGAATTCTGTTCGCGCACCCGGGTGACGGGGATCGAGCGTGCGGGCGACAAGTATCGGATCCACACGAATCGCGGGACGGTCATCGCGAACTACGTCGTCAACGCGACGGAAGCCTATACGCCGATGCTGCACCCGCAGTTCCACGACCGAATTCTGCCGACACAGACCCAGGCTGCCAGTGGTCACGGGGGGCCACCGCACATCCGGCCTCATGTCGGCATCAGCGGAACACGCGGCTTCTTCGGCCGGCATCACGACACGATTCTGATCGGTTCGGATGCCACGCGGATTCCTGATCGGGAGGCAGGAATGAATCGCGCCTCCCGATTTATCACGGCGTTCGTCGCGGGCGAGCTGCACAACTACTTTGGCCAGCACCGTCTGGAAGTGACCCACGAATGGAGCGGAACGGTCAGCTATACCCCCGACGAATACCCGATCGTGGGTGTCATGGACGGCCATCGTCAGTACATTATTGCCGGTATGGCCGGATCCGGAACGGCTGTCTCCTTCAACGCGGGACGGTGCATCGTCAACAGGATTCTCGGCCGAAGCAGTGAACCGGACGATTATCCGCCGGAATATTTCGCCCCGTCGAGGCTGCTGGATCCCCGCAGTCATCTGTGGCCGCAGCTCTGTGAAGCAGCTGCATCAATGGCCACGAACGACGGGACTGCGCGGTAAACTGATGCCGAGTTTTCGTTCTTGTTCTGAATCCGTCACAGGTGCCGCAACATGAATCTGACGTTCCTTCCCGATGTTCTCAGCATTCCCCTGAATCGGCGTCCCGGTTATGACCAGATGATCAGATCCGGTTCCCCGCAGGCGTTCGGCAGAATTGTTGCAGTCAGCGAAGATCGACGCACAGCGCGCGTGGTCTGGCGAGGGACACCGGGGACGTTCTCTTTTGTTCCCGACGCACGGACCATTGACGTGGCGGTGATCGTGAAGGGGCGTCTGATTGTCCGCGTCCCCGGGCAGCCGGTGATTCATGCCGCGGCGGGCTCGCTGATTGAATTTCCCCGCGAGCCGTTTGAGCTGGAGATACTGGAAGAGTTTACGAAAGTGTCATTCCTGTATCACCCTGAACGGTTGCAGCTGGAGGTCGAACCACTGTCGGAGTCGGTCTGACTCGGGAGTGTTCTGACCTCGGACTCAGTCTGAGGCCCATTTCCCATTTCCCATATCCCGGCCGGTGCTGCAGCGCGGGCATGTCTTATGATCGTAAATGATGAAACAGAGCTGCTGGCGGGTCTTGATCTTGGCACGACCAGCGTTTCGGCTGTGGCAATCCGACGTGACGGAGGCACTGAGCACGCCGTCACGCGGAATCACAATGCTGCTGTGCCGGGGATTTCGGGCGGGTATGCCGAACAGGATCCGGCACGGATTCTGACGACTGCCAGGCACGTTCTGCGTGAACTGGCGACGGCATGTCGGAGTTCCCGGATCGTCTGCCTGGGCATGACCGGGCAGATGCACAGCACCGTGCTGCTGGACAAGTCTTGTCGGCCGCTGACCAGCGTGATTACGTGGCAGGACCGCCGCGCCGTGGTCGAGTCTGGTGGTTCCACGATTCTCGAACGACTGCTGGCCCGTTGTTCAATCGAGGCACTGCAGAACACGGGGGGCCGGCTGGCCGCGGGTTATCTGGGCACGACGATGTTCGCACTGCAGGAACTTGGGCAGCTGCCTGACCGGCTGCACAGTGTCTCGCTGGTGGCGGACTGGGTCGCGGGGCAACTTACGGAACAGACTCCCGTGACCGATCGTTCGCACGCGGCATCATCGGGGCTGTTTGATTTCCGAACCGACGACTGGAGCGACGAGCTGATCCGGGCGACCGGAATGTCCCGCGGCATGCTGCCTGACGTGCGAGAGAGCGGAGTGCCGATTGGCCGGCTGTCGGCCGCCGCCGCCGCGGAGACCAGTCTGCCGTCGGGGATTCCGGTCTGTAATGCCATCGGCGACAATCAGGCGGCCGTGCTGGGCTGTCTGCCTGCATCCGCCGACACGATCCTGATCAACATCGGCACGGGGGGGCAGATTGTCTGGCACGCCACGGGTTTTTGTCACCATCCGTGGCTGGACACGCGATATCTGCCGAGCGACCGTGAGCTGGCCGACGGGGAAGCGGGGCGACAATTCATGATGGTGGGGGCCGGGCTGTGCGGCGGAGATTCGCTGGCATGGATAAATCGCGTGATTCGCAGCTGGCTGAGCGTGTTCGGGGTTGAGCGGACCGACGCCGAAGTGTGGGATTCTCTCACGCGGCAGGTGTGCGGGATTGACGCTGCCGGACTTGTGTGCGAGCCATTTTTCCGCGGCACGCGGCGTGAGCCCGGGCGGCGGGGAGTGTTTCACGGAATTACCGAAGAGAATTTTACGCCCGGACACGTTGCGCTGAGCATACTGCGCGGAATTGCGCAGTCCATGCATGAAGTCTACACGGATTCCGGTCGGGCAGTGGAATGCCCGGTCCAAAACGTCGTGATGTCCGGCAATGGCAGTCGGAGGAATCCACTGCTGGTCGAGGCGGTCCGGCAGCGTTTCGGCGTCCCGGTGCAGGTGGCCCGACAGAGCGAGGAGGCCGCCACTGGGGCGGCGATTCTGGCCGGTGTGCGGCAGGGATTCTGGGAGTCGATCGATACGGCACGGCGGCGCGTTCAGGAACATGGCGTCGAACCCTGACGCAGTTGTCGGAACTTGCAGAAAGCGACGTCGACCGGTGCCGGCTGCACCCGTCGCGGATTTCCTTTTCCGCTGGAATTGAACAGTGCTGGCGTTATGCTGCGGTTGCGGCCGCGGATTGGTATGCCTCGGGACGTTCGAGGTGGCGTCTCAGGCCGCGTCGCTCGTCGGCG
>SYLK01000340.1 GCA_005809115.1 Planctomyces sp.
CAGGCGGTCCCCCGGCGGACGGCATTCCCGCTGCAGCCGACGGTGGCCGGAACAGCCGCTGATCAAGTTCCGGCAGAACGACGACATCGAACTCCAGTCCCTTACTCTGATGGACTGTCATAACCCGTACGGGCGCCGGTTCGGATCTCTGAAAGCGACTGTTTTCCAGCAGCCGCACGAAGTCAACCGGGTTGAGAGAAGGGGTGCCGTCAAACTGCCAGCCGGCTGCCGTGATCTGCTGCAGCCGCAGCAGATCACGCTGACTGCAGAATGGCCGCACGGATTCTGACAGCCACTGCATCGTGGGACCGTACCCCTGATCAATCAGACGACCTCTCAGTCGCAACGCGACCGCGGTTACCTCAGATGCATTATGTTCCGGCGACAGGCCGACAATCTCACTCAGCGGTGAACGCGCCACATGAAACGCGGACACCTGACAGCCGTGGTGGCTGGTCAGGTGCAGGAGCGACATGATCGCCAGTACGGCAGGGCTGTCGACCGGCGGAGTACCACCTTCCTCACTGGCCGGAACTCCGATCAGGGCCAGCTCATGCACCAGTCTGGCCACCGTGGCATTTCGCCGAGTCAGGACGCCGATCGTGGCTCCCGGCGACTGCAGCTGCAGATCCCTGATCTGGTCGGCCACCCAGCGATACCATGGACCGCGCTGTTCTTCCGCCGTGTCACCGGAGAGCGCCGGCGACGTACGGAGCTGCACACAGCCCGGACGGTCCGGGTAAGCTGTCGAGTGCGGCGGAAACTCGGTGGCCCATCGGACACAGGCCTCTTCGTACTCCTCCAGATTCGAATGGCGCGAAATCAGCTGAAACACGCGATTGACGGTCTCAATCACGGCGGGCGATGACCGGCGACTCTGGTCCAGCGTCTCCGGGGTGATTCCCGGTACGGTAGTCTCAACCGCATCCAGAATGCCCGCCACGCCGCCACGCCAGCCATAGATGGCCTGTTTGCCGTCGCCCACGCAGAAGAAGCTGGAATCGCTCTGACCGTCAGCAATCCGCAGGGCCAGTCGCTTCAGAACCTTCCACTGATCGGGCGACGTATCCTGAAACTCGTCCAGCAGCAGGTGGTGGATGGAACTGTCCAGACGAAAATTCATCCGACTGCTGTCCGCCACGTTTTCGGATCGTGCCAGAATCCGTGTGACATCCGAAAAACGCATCCAGCCGTGCTCGTTCCTCAGCCTCGTGTACTCGCGGTCGAATCGCGAAATCAGGTCCCAGGTTGCTCTGGTCTGCTGCGCCAGCTGCTCGATCAGCTCAGCTCGGGCGTGCCGCAGCAGCCGCTCACAGGCGCTGACAAAATCGGCTGACAGTGGTTTGCCATAGTATTTCAGGTCGCCCGCGAAGACTTTTCCGGCCAGCCCTTTCGTAACAAACGCTTCCCACTGCCCGGCCTGAAATCGCTCCACATCCCCGGCACGCGCCGCTATCGCTCGCGCATCCGCCGGCAGTTCACTGGCATAAAGATCTCGCAACGCCCGTTCACGCTCGTCCTGAGTCAGTCGCTGCAGACGGGGAAAGCGATTCCATGCATCCTCAGTCGTCAGAAGATACAGTTCATAGAAATCCGTGATCGAATCATCGATCAGATCACGTACGCTGCGTTTTGACCGTCCCCGAGCCAGCAGCTGCATCAGGTGCTGAGCGTCTCGGGGCAGATGCTGCGCCAGAACAGCATCAATCGCCTGCTGTCGCAGATCAGCGTCCACATGTTCATCGATGATCGACCAGCCCGGTGATAACCCGAGTTCCAGCGACAGACTTCTGGCCACCAGCTGAAAGAAACTGTCCAGTGTG
Organism: Planctomyces sp.; assembly: GCA_005809115.1. GTDB lineage: Bacteria > Planctomycetota > Planctomycetia > Planctomycetales > Planctomycetaceae > F1-80-MAGs062. The sequence continues at coordinate 1,824 of SYLK01000340.1, forward strand.
CACACGCGCAGACGATGCAGGTCCCGAGTGACTCGCACCAGCAGATCGAGTGAGGTCTGCTGAGTGACCTCAGTGGGGCGGAGAAACTGCGCCAGTTCCGCCGCCGCCGCCGCATCCGAGGCAGCCGCCGCCAGTCGCAGCAGCACCCGACCCAGAATCTCCCCGGCTGCCTTGCGAGTAAACGTGGTCGCAAGAATTGTCTCCGGAGACTGGCCGAGGAAAAGCTGCTGCAGATAGTGTCCCGACAGCTGAAACGTTTTTCCGCTGCCCGCAGATGCTCGAATCAGCCGACGCATCATCCCCCGCTCCTGCAGTATCGAAACACCACTGCGTGCGTCCATCCGCCATTCAGAAATTCGCCGAGCCACCTGGCATCCGGTACCAGCGGACTGTACTCTGTCCGGACCTCTCCTGCCACGCGGCGAGCTGCGCCAGTGGCCGACTCGACGTACCGCGGAAGACGGCCCGATGACTACTCGACGCTGGAAAATGGCGGACTTTGCCCAGATCCCGGGGACCGCCTGCCCCTGTGGTACAGCACGACGCGCGCTGCACGATGTGCCGGAATTCCCCGGAACACTGCACGTCACTGAGATCTCGGCTGATGCGCGGCTGCACTACCACCGCCGACTCACCGAGACCTACTACTTCCTGGAGTGTCAGCCCGACTCGCAGATGCAGCTCGATGACGAAATCATTCCCGTGCGACAGGGGCAGTGTGTTGTCATCCCGCCCGGCGTGCGACACCGCGCCATCGGTCGGATGAAAGTCCTGATCGTCGTGCTGCCGGAGTTTGATCCCCAGGACGAATGGTTCGATGATCCGGCCGGCGAACCATGATCGCAGTGACCTCGTGAAGATCCGCAGTTCCCGCGGCGAGAGCCCGGTCGACCCCGCAGATCACTCCGGGCGAACGAGGTTTCCTGCGGTCCTGCGGTCGCGTCACGGCCTGTCCGGTAGTGGGACGTCACGCGACCAGCAGACACACACTTTTCAGCCCGCTCCGCGATACCTAAACTCCAGCACGACCGCCGGCGTTCTGTGTGGCGGATATTCGCCCTTCCTGACTCCCTGGAGGCCGCTCTGCCATGCCACATGAAATTTCACGCCGCGATCTGATTTCTCGTGCTGCTGCGGCTGCATTTCTGACAGGCGTTTCCGCCGGATCGACACTGGCCAGCTCATCCTCGGATACCGCGCAGCCGCTGTTCCGAATTTCCCTTGCTGAATGGTCGCTGCACCGGACCCTCAACAGCGGAAAGCTCAGTCACCTGGAGTTTTCCGAAAAGGCGAAGTCGCTGTTCGGCATTGAAGCTGTCGAGTACGTCAATCAGTTTTTCCGCGACAAGGCCGGTGACGCGGCTTATCTGAAGGAGATGAACCGGCGCGCTGCCGACGCAGGTGTCCAGCAGCTGCTGATCATGATCGACGGGGAAGGACAGCTGGGTGCACCCAGCCTGAACGACCGCATGCAGGCCGTCAGAAATCATTATCCCTGGGTGGAAGCGGCCAGAACGCTGGGTTGCCATGCGATTCGGGTGAACGCAGCCAGTTCCGGGACCTGGGAAGATCAACTGTACCGGGCTGCCGACGGGCTGCGGGCACTGACCGAATACGCCGCAAAATACGAGATCAATGTGATCGTGGAGAACCACGGGGGGCTGTCTTCAAACGGCAAATGGCTGGCCGCCGTCATTCGCCGTGTGAACCATCAGCGCTGCGGGACCCTGCCGGACTTCGGCAACTTTCGCGTCAGTGACGATGTAATTTACGACCGCTACGATGGTGTGGCCGAGCTGATGCCGTTTGCCAGAGCTGTCAGTGCGAAATCACATGACTTTGCTGACAACGGTGATGAAACACACACGGATTATCGCCGGATGATGCAGATCGTGCTGGACGTCGGATATCACGGCTGGGTGGGAATCGAATACGAAGGCAGCCAGCTGGACGAATTCGCCGGAATCAGGGCGACACTGGCACTGCTGGAAAAGGTCCGCAGCGAACTGAGCGCCTGAACTGAGCGCCTGAACTGAGCGCAGGACACCCGCCGGACCGCCTCAGCCGACTGCTGGCTCAGCCAGGTGACAAAACCGGGACAGGCACCCTTACCTGACAGTTTCTCCAGCGTTTTCTGGACACTCGCGGGAGCCAGTCCAGGTTTTGTCCGGGGTTCTAAATCAGTTCGTGGATGGGTTCACGTCGTTCCAGAAGATACTGTGGTCGGCCATTCTGATCGATGATGGTGGCCGCGTTCACGTCGATTCCCAGCTGCCGGTAGAGTGTGGCAAATACATCCTGATAGTGGATCGGACGGTCCTGCGGAACCTCACCCAGGCGATTTGTCGAACCAATCACCTGCCCCATCCGCATTCCGCCGCCGGCGAGCAGGGCACATGACGCCTGTGGCCAGTGATCTCGTCCGCCGCCGGGATTGATCCGCGGCGTGCGTCCGAATTCTCCCCAGGCAACCACGCTGACGTCCTGATCGAGACCCCGCGCGTGCAGGTCCTCGACCAGCGCCGTGATTCCCTGATCGAACTTGCCCAGCTGCTCCGGCAGTCGCTCAAAATTCGCCCCGTGCCGATCCCAGCTGCCAAAGGATAATGTGACGCAGCGAACACCGGCCTCGACCAGTCGCCGAGCCATCAGGAACTGGTCCATCCAGTGCGGTCCGGCATCTTCCCCGAAGGCCGGGGCTGAACTCCCGCGTCCGTATCGGTCTCGCAGCACGGGATCCTCCCGTTCCAGATCCAGTGCCTCAACCAGTCGACTGGATGTCAGAACGTCAAGCGCCTTGCGCGTAAACACGTCCGTACCCTGCATTGCGGGGCTGACGTCGACGTAGTGGCGAAACTGATCGAAGCTGGCCAGCAGCGATTCGCGATTTCGCAGCTTGTCGAGGGTGATTCCATTCAGCCGCATATTGGCCATTCCCTCACCGTCCGGCTGAAATGCGCTGTGAGCAAGGCCCAGAAACCCGGGCAGACCGGGATTGGAGTACGGCGCATGCCTTGTCGGGATCGTCAGGCCCACAAACGGAGGCACGGCCTTGTCAACCGGCCCCTGCAGCCGGGAAATCGCCGAGCCCAGTGACGGGTGGCCGTCCTGACGACCGCGACCACCAATCGGGTATCCGCTCATACACACATCCGACGCGTGCTGATCGGGTGAACCGTACAGCGAACGGATGATGGTGACTTTGTCCATGATCTGCGCCAGCCGCGGCATGTGCTCGCAGATCTGGACCCCGGGCAGATTCGTACTGATCGGCCGAAACGAACCGCGGATCTCAATCGGTGCTTCCATCTTCAGGTCATACATATCCTGATGCGATGGTCCGCCCGACAGAAAGATCATGATCACTGCCTTGTGAGACAGCTTCTGTCCTGATGGCTCCCCGGCGGCCGCTGAGGCCTCCAGAATCCGGGGCAGGCTCAGTCCTCCCAGCGCCAGCCCACCCAGACTGAGAAACTGGCGCCGCGACTGGCGATCACAGAATTCATTTGCGGACCGGCCGACGATCGAGAGCATCAGGGAACTTCTCCATCTCTGGAAGTCTGGATTGTTCGCCGCAGGGACGCAGCCGGACGCTGCAGCGGGCTTTCGTGAGGGTGAGCCTGACTGCAGAACGCGCCAGGGGCGGGGTTTGCCACAGGGCAAGTTAGCACGGCCGACCTGCCGTGGCAAACCGGAAATCCGGGGGTTTCACAGTCTGTGCTGCGGCAGGACCTTCACATAGACCACTTTGTCGTCGTGAAAGTCATAGAAATCCGTCAGGACCGCCGCGACGTTGTACCCGCAGCGTTCGTAGAACTGCCGGGTTGAGACGTATTGCTCCCGACCGGATGTCTCGGCGTAAACGCGGCGTCCGCCGAGCCGGCAGATTTCGTCTTCACTGATCCGAACAAGTTGTTTCCCCAGTCCGCGATTCTGGAATTCGCGGCGGACGGCAATCCAGTACAGATCGAAGCTGTGGACAGTGCAGGCAATCGGGCCGTAACAGGCGTAACCAGCGGTGCTGCCCTGCAGTTCCAGGAATACAAAATGGTAGCCGGAGCCCAGTCCCTTCGTCAGTCGTTCATCAACGAGTTCGACCGCCACGTCGGCTTCAGCAGCCGTAAAGTATCCGGTGGATTCCACGATGTCGCGGACGATGTCACGGTCATCCGGACGCACTTCAGTTCGAAGATTCATGGCGGCAATGGACTCGCGCTAAGGACCGGCCAAAAAATCGGTTGAACAAACTCATGAAAACTTCGGCCGCATGAATCCTGCACCTCGAATTCGGATTCGCTGGATCCGTTCATCAGCTGGCCGATGATTTCATGCAGCAATTCTGCGGTCAAAACGAAACATGCAGG
>SYLK01000341.1 GCA_005809115.1 Planctomyces sp.
CGAGGCGGGGGCAGATGCGTTCCTGATGCCCAGTCGATTTGAACCGTGCGGTCTGAATCAGATGTACAGCCAGCGGTATGGCACCGTGCCGATCGTCCGCAATGTGGGGGGGCTGGCGGATTCGGTGACAAATCTCGACGCAGACCACTGCAACATCGCTTCGGCCACGGGCTTCGTTTTCACTGACTATCGGGCGGATCGGCTGGCTGAGACTGTTGAAAGAGCCGCTGCCGTCCATGCGGAGCCGACTGTCTGGCACCGGCTCGTGGCCAATGGGATGTCGCGTGACTGGTCCTGGCGACGCAGCGCCGCGGAATATGTCCACGTTTACCACACGGCACGCGCAGCCGTCCGTCGTCGGGCCGCAGAGGGCCGCAACTGAAGCCGGGGACGCACAGCAGCGCCTCGCTCCGTGAACGCCAGGCCACTGTGCCGCCAGCATCCGACTGGCGGGAAAACCAAACCACCCGCTGACGAGTCCAGTGGGCGGGGTCGAAAGGTCGTGGTATCCGTCAATTCCGGCATTTTCCACCGCATCCGGAGAAACTGGCGCTTGTTTTCTGTTTTGCGCGGTACCACGATAGCCTGCCAAGGGTTTTTTCCCGGATCAGGACCTTCCGAACGAGGACAGCAGTCGGATGACGCGGACGATTATCGAGTGGGACCGGAATCAGGTAATCCTCGCCCGTGGCAGTGTCTCCGGCGACCGGGTGCTGTTCGATTCCGTCAGCGTTCTGGATCGCGTCAGTGACAAAGATGATTCTGACGAGACGCTGCGGCGGCTGAAATCGCTGCTGCCGACGGCCACAGGCAAGACATTGCCTCAGGCCGGTGTTGTCTTTCCTCGCCAGTCCGTCACGATCCATCGCATTCAGCTGCCTCAGGTTCCTGACCATGAGGTCCCGGACATCGTGCGGCTGCAGGCTGGTGTCCGCCTGACAGTTCCGGTCGATTCGGTCTGTCTGGACTTTACACCGCTCCCGGCTCGCCCCGGAAGTACCTCGCGGGATGTCCTGCTGGTCACGATTCCGAAGGACCAGGTAGCTGCGGTTGAAAAGATCCTTGCTTCGTGTCAGACGGTGCTGTCCGAAGTGCGTGTCAGTGCGTTCTGCATTGCGACGGCGGCTGCTCGAGCAGGACTGCTGAAGGCCGCGACGGATCCGGCAGTTCTGGACGTTCTGATCCTGCTGCGGCAGGATTTCATTGAAGTCACATTTCTTTCCGGCACCAGTGTCGTTTTTTCTCACAGCGGTGCTTCATGGACGACGGACGACGGCGTGGAACGGGCGGTCCGGTCGGAGCTGAATCGCGCCAGAATGGCGGCGTCCGAGAGCCTCGGAGAGCACCGGATCGGACGTCTGCTGCTGGTGGGCAGTCCCGAGGTCACGGCCAGGGTCTCTGACCAGATTGCATCGCGGGCCGACAACGCGGTTCCGGAACGAATCGATCCGGCGACTGTCTTTCTGCAGGGCGCCGGCCCGGCAAACGTGTCCGCGTCAACGCTCGTGGCGATTTCCGGGGCGATGTCAGTCGACCGCACACCGCTGGTGGAAGGCGTCGACCTGATCCACCCGCGACGCCCGCCGGAGCAGCGGGATCTGCGACGCGTCAAGGTGCTCAGCGGCGTCCTGGCCGCCGTGCTGATCATCGGGCTTGTCTGGAACTGGCGGCACCGTCAGCTGCAAGTGCTGGTGAACGAAACCGCGCAGCTCGAAGCACAGATCAGCGACCTGCAGAGTGCGCTTTCGCTGGGCGAACCGGACCAGAAACTGGCAGCACTGCTGGCGCACTGGAGTCAGCGCGACGTCAACTGGCTGGATGAAATGGCACGCCTCCGGGCGATCCTGCTGGGGACAGATCGCCTGATCACAAAGGAATTTCAGTTTCTGCGGAGGGATCGAGACGGCATCGCCTCGATCCGGCTCGAGGGCAAAGCCCGGTCCATCGACGACGTGGATGCCCTTTCTCGCCGACTGGCGGAAGCCGGATATCTCGTCGCCCCACCAGACCGCAAATCCTCCCAGCGAGACGCTGAATACCCGGTCGAACTGACACTGCAGGTGACAATTCCGGAACCAGTATCAGGAACTCCGACCGCTGCGGGCCCTGCGGGCTCCCGTGGTAACTCCCCGCGAAATGGGGAACTGCCGTGATGAACGACCAGCGACGCGCGAAAATCCTTGCCGCCGTGCTGGCGGCGGTGGTGGTGGTGTACTGGGGCCGATCGGTCGTAACGAACGCCGTGCTGGCACCGATCCGGCGCGCCCAGCAGCAGGCTGCGACAGCCGCCAGGAAGCTCGAGGAACTCAGCGTTCGCGAAATCCGACTGGGAGCCGATCGGCGGAATCTCGCTGACTGGCGGCAGCTGAGTCTTCCCGAGGATCCCCTGGTCGCCCAGCGAGTCTATCGTGAATGGGTGGAAAATCTGGCTCGCCACTGTGGATTTCGTGATCTTGTCGCAGCCCCCGGTTCGCGCAGCGAGCAGAAGGGGCGGTTCGTGGCGGTCCCGGTGGAAGTCAAGGCCGAAACCGACCTGCAGGGACTGAGCCGCTTTCTGCATCTGTTCGACCAGGCCGCGATTCTGCAGCGAGTGGCGGAACTGAAAATCACCAGCAGTGGTTCGCAGGGCAACCCTCGCCTCACGATCGTGCTGAAGGCCGAAGGACTCAGTCTCTTTCGTGCCGGCGCTCGTCAGGATCTGTTTCCCCGTACCAGCCTGGCGGCCGAAGTCACGGAATCCACGGCCGAAGTCCGTGTGGAGTCGTCCGACGGATTTCCGGTCGGCGAAGTCTTCGTGGCGCGGATTGAACGCGAACTGATCCGGGTGACCGAGGTCCGGAAACAGGTCTGGTCGATCGCGCGCGGGATTCACGGGACCCAGGCGACGGCTCATCCAAACGGCGCAGTGGCTGAATTGCTGCCGCTTCGTCCCGAGCTTCGAGACAAGGATTTCGACGAGTACGCCGCATTTCTGGCAGCATCACCCTTCGCGATACCCACTCCACCAAAAACGTGGAACCCGCGGCTGCTGGGTGTCAGCGACCGGAAATCGGCTCCCGGAGAGGAAATCCGACTGGCGATCCGCGCCGATGGGCTGAATCCGGATACGGGTGCCCCGCAATTCTCACTGGAGAACGCACCCGCGGGAATGACGATCGATCCCACGGGCGGTGAACTCGTGTGGCAGACCGATCCGCAGCTGACCCCGGGAGAATACACGGCAACCGTGATTCTGAGCCAGTCCGGCCAGCCAGACCTCCGTGTCCAGTCTGTCCTCAAAGTCACACTGGCCCTGCCCAACGCCGCTCCCGTGCTGACGCTTCCAGAGAAGGCAGTGGTGATCCTGGGGCAGAAGTTCCAGTTGCTGCCCGTGGTCTCCGATGACGGCCCTTCCAGCCAGCTGAATTTTTCGATCGAAGGAGAAGGCCCCTCCGGACTGCAAATTAATTCTCAGACGGGCCAGTTGACCTGGACACCGGCTCAGTCCTTCCGCCCGGGAACATTTCCTGTCGAAATCCGCGTTACGGACGCGGGATCGGAGCCGAAATCCACATCCCGGAAAATCAGTCTGGAGGTTCAGGACGACTCTGCGATCCTGACGATGTTTACCGGCACAGTTGCCAAGGACGATGTACGCGAGGCCTGGTTTCGGAACAAAGGAACCGGCGAAGTGATGCAACTGAAAGTCGGTCAGAAGCTGCGGGCGGCGGAAATTGAAGCGGAAGTGGTGTCGATCGGCGAGCGGAATCTGACTCTTCGCGATGAAAAGGGCTTGTGGAGCCTGAAATTGAGCGCCCGTGCCAGTCTGCGCGACCGCGTCCTTGTCGAGCCCTCTGATCCTGTTGCGCCCTCTGATCCTGCTGCGCCATCTGCGCCACAGCGTTGAACGGAATTGCTTCGTGGGGATCGGGCCAGGGGTCAGCCTTGCGACTGAACCCCTCCCACACCAACCGGCGTGCGGGTCCGGAGCGGGCGGTTCATTTCCTTCGCAGTGAGTGTCTGCCAGATCGTCAGGACCGGCCAGAAATCAGTTGAACAAACTCAGGAAAACTTCGGCCGCATGCATCCTGCACCTCGAATGCGGATTCGCGGGATCAGTTCATCAGCTGGCCGATGATTTCATGCCGCAGTGTTACGGTCAAAACGAAACATTCAGGTCCAGCCGCTGCACACACCAGCGTGATTCTGGTCAGGGGACGCTGCGCTTCCCTGACCAGAAAATTTGTTGAACTGATTTCTTGGCCGGTCCTTAACCCAACTTCCCCAACTGGGAAGAAAATTGCCGGC
>SYLK01000342.1 GCA_005809115.1 Planctomyces sp.
GCAGCGGTGGTGAACGCAGCGGTGGTGACGGACCGCGCCGTCCCGGAGACATTCGTGTCGGCTCACCCCGCGGTGGCGGGGCAGTCCGAGGGCGGTGATGGTCAGCAGAAGACGGGCATCTCCCTTCCGGCCATTCTGGAAGGCGCCATCGGGAGGCCGGCGGAAATTGACCGGTATCGCTTTACCGTGCGGGCGGGCGAAGAAGTCGCCGTCGAGATCGAGACTCCCGAAACAGAGTTGCCCACGTTCAATCCCTGGGTCGCAATCCTGGACTCCGAAAATCATGAAGTGTTTTCGAACCTGCATCGCAAGGTGTCCCTGTTTAACAACAACGCCGAGCGACAGGTCTTCATTGCGGCGGTCATGCCCAAGATGGTCCACCGTTTCGAGAAACCCGGGGAGTACACACTGCAGGTGCGGGACATCACATCGAACTACGGCGACCCGACGTTTCGCTACAGGATTTTCGTTCGTCTGCAGGTGCCGCACGTCGGAGAAATTTCGCTGGGCGGTGTGGATCGTCTGAATCTGGAACGTGGTCGGGCCGGTCGAGTCACGCTGACGACCAGCTGCGAGGAAGGCTTTGCGGGAGGCGTCGCGTTCGTGTTCAGCGGCCTGCCCACGGGCGTGCAGGCCTTCGCCGCGGATGTCCGTGTCGATCGCCGGGCCGAGACCCAGATCACGGAAAACGCGCAGACGGTGCTGGCGCCGACCAGCGAGACCACGCTGGTGCTGGCGGCGAGCCCGGACGCACCGCTGACCCGCACGCCTCAGGTCGTGCGGGTCGAGTGTCGCATGCTCGAGCAGGGTCAGCTGGGGCCGGCACTGCTGGTTCGGGAGTTGCCCGTGATGGTGGTCGCTGAACGAGTAAACCGATAGCCGGCACAGCGCCGTTGACTCAAGCAGGCTTTGATCATGTTGAAGACTTCGCATGTTGCGGCGATCGTACTGAGCTGGCTGATTTCATCGACCAGTGTGGCTCAGGCCCAGACGCAGCCCGATTCGGAATCGTTGGTATCGCTGGCGGTCGTGCCCGCTGCAGCGACGCTTTCCGGGAAGGGTGTCTCCCGAAGGTTCGTTCTGATCGGAACGTATTCCAGCGGTTTCACCCGTGACCTGACTTTGCATGGTCACTGGACGCTGTCCGATCCGGCCGTGGGTGACCTGCTGGCCAGCGGCACGTTGAGCGCCCGCACGACGGGGAACGTCAAGCTCACGGCGGAGTTCGAAGGTCACGCGGCTGCGTCAGAGGTGCGGGTCACGGTATCCGAGGAAGAACGCCCATTCAGCTTCCGGCGCGACATCGGCGCCATCCTGACGAAGCGGGGATGCAATACGACCGACTGCCACGCTGCGGTGAAAGGTAAGGGCGGCTTCAAGCTCTCGTCGAATACTCTCGACGCGCGGGAAGACCATCGCTGGATCGTCGAAGGCGGTACGTTTCAGGTTCTCACCGCGGAGTCGAAGGGCCCGGGGATTCCTCGTGTCGACCGGGACAACCCGGAGAAGAGCCTGATTCTCACCAAGCCGACGATGACCGTCGATCACGGCGGTGGTCAGCTGTTCGATGCTGGCAGCGTGGATTACCTCACGATTCTCGAATGGATCCGTAACGGTGCCCCGTACGGGGAAGACAGCGGTGGCGGTGCCGCTGTGACGAAGGTCGGCGTTTTTCCGCAGGAGATGGTGCTTGAAATGGCCGGTCAGCACCAGTTGCTGGTCACGGCGCATCGCTCCGACGGCAGTACCGAGGATCTTTCCGACCAGGTGATGTATGTCCCGACCGATCCTCAGGTCATCGAAGTCAGCGACACGGGTGTGGTGAAGCCGCTGAAGCCCGGTGAGACATCGATTCTGATCCGTGCTGCCGGTTTTGCGGTCAGCACGCGGGTGGGCGTTGTTCAGGAAGCCGTCGCGGATTACCCGGACGTCGAAATCCGGAATTTTATTGACCGCTTCATTTTTTCCAAACTCCGAAAGTTCAATATTGTCCCCTCCGAACTCGCGTCGGACGCCGAGTTTCTGCGGCGGATCTGTCTGGATCTGGCGGGAACCCTGCCGCCGCCCGAGCGCGTCCGCGAGTTTCTGGCGAGCACGGAACCCGACAAGCGGAACCGGCTGATCGAGACGCTGCTCCAGTCGCCGGAATACGTGGACTATTGGGGCTTTCTGTTCAGTGATCTGATGCGGGCGACGTTCGTCACCTCCAACGACGCGGCGATGACGAAAGCCTACGAAGACTGGGTCGTCAACAGCATCGCAGCCAACAAACCTTATGACCAGATGGCTCGTGAGAAGATCGCCGCCACCGGGTTTTCTGCACCGGCCCGCAACCTGCAGTACGTCGGCGAGCCGTTGGCGCCCGAGCAGATTATGGCAGAACATCTCCGGATCTTCTGGGGAAAGCGGCTGGATTGCGCACAGTGCCATAACCATCCGTTCGAGATCTGGACTCAGAATCAGTTCTGGGGGCTCACGGCGTTCTACGGTGGCCTTGACGAACTGCGGGGCAGCAAGGTTTTCTTTGACCAGCTGGACCGTGATTGGGGTAAGCCGATCAGGCACCCGCGCACGGGCGAGAAGGTCAGTCCGACGTTTATTGACGGTACGCCGCTGTCGGCAAATGAACAGTTCAGCCCTCGCGCGCGGCTGGCGGAGCAGATCATTGCCAGCCCGGACTTTGCCGAAGCCGCGGTCAACCGTGTCTGGGGCTACTTGTTCGGTCGCGCAATCGTCTCGCCCGTCGATGATTTCCGAGCGACGAATCCGCCCACCCACCCCGAACTACTGGAGGCCCTCGCGAAAGACTTCCGTGCTCGCGGGTACGACCTGAAGCAGCTCATCCGGACAATCGTGCAGTCAGGAACCTATCAGCTTTCCGGCACGCCCAATGACACGAACCGTGATGACCAGATCAATTACTCGCGGGCGCTGCCGCGGCCCATGGAAGCGGCCGTGCTGCTGGACGCGATTTCGAGCGCTACCGGAACCGACGAACATTTCAGGTATCACCCGATGGCCGGCGGACCGGATCGGGTGCCTGCACGCGGCACCCGGGCGGTCCAGATGAATCCCGATCTTTGCCCATCGCAGTTCATGGACGTCTACGGCCGGTCGATGCGCAAACAGGCGCCGCTCGGTCCTCCGGAGCCGACCCTGGCACAGGCGCTGCACATCTGGGCGGGGCCGACCTACACCACGAAAATTTCGGAGACAGGTGGGCGACTGGAAACATTGCTGACCGGCGGGGCTTCTGATGCGGCCATCATCGACGAATTCTATCTGGCAGCACTGACGAGAATGCCGTCGCACGAAGAGCAGTCAGAACTGCTCAGGTTTCTCGCCGGACGCCAGGAACGCCGCGAACAGACCCTGCAGGGATTTGTCTGGGCACTGCTGTGCTCCGGCGAGTTCGCGACCAATCACTGACGATTCACTGACCAGGACGACCGAACGATGGCCATGATGAACATCCGGAACCCGGACGACGTTTGCCCGCCTCGGAGCCGGCGGTCCTTTTTGCGCGTGGGTTCGCTCAGCTTCCCGGGGCTGACTCTGACGGACTACCTGCGTTTTTCGGCCACGCCGGCGTTCGCTGCCGAGACGCCGCGCAAGGCAGGGGCAGTCATTCTGCTGTGGCTGGAAGGCGGGATCAGTCAACTGGACACCTGGGATGTGAAGGCTAATTCCGGCTTCAGCACCATCCAGACGAACGCCGAGGGAGTGCGGATTTCCGAGATTCTGCCGCAGATCTCCCGGCACATGGACAAGTTGTCGGTCATTCGATCCATGAAGTCCTTCGAAAGGAACCATCCGCAGGGAACGATCGAGACCCAGACGGGCCATCGTCCGAACCCTGCGATGAAGTTCCCCAGCCTCGGATCGATCGTCTCCCGGGAATTGGGCGGGCAGAACGACCTGCCGCCCTACGTGGTCGTTCCCATGCCGTCCGAGAACGACTTTTTCAACTACGAAGAGGCCTACAAGGCGGCGTTCCTCGGGCCGCAGTATGACAGCATGATCCTGCCCGATCCGAGTCAGCCCGACTTCATGGTCCCGGATCTGAACCTGCCGAAATCGATCACGACAGAGGCGATTGAAGACCGTCGGTCGATGCTCTCCA
>SYLK01000343.1 GCA_005809115.1 Planctomyces sp.
ATTCACGCGTGCTGACAACCGCCATCCCCTGCAATCGACAACCACGTCCCAACGTCGCTGCCCCCGCACAGAGAAGACGCCACTGGTACTCACGCCCCAGCGAAACCTCGCACCCCTGACTGGCCATCGATTATCCCGATCAACTGACCGTCAATGACCTTGATCACTCTCACCCCATTACTGCTCACGATTGCCGATGTGCTGAAGCTCGATATTCAGAAATCAGCAGCGCTGCCACGTCACTCTTTCGAAACCTGCGTGCGACAACCCGCGATAGTCGATAAGTACCAGATGGTGCGATTCGACAACATCGGTTACTCGCTATCGCAGTTCGTCCGATTCCAGGAGCACGTCTTTGAGGAGCTGAGTGTGACCGGACTCAATCGCCCAGGACCTGATCGCCTGCTGTTGTTCGAGACTGCCCTGGCGAAAAATGGCGCGGAGGTCGCGACGGCTTTTGTGACTGCCTTTGCTGATCCAGACCAGCTTGGAGGCGGCTGCGTCGATCCGTGAAACGACGGGGAGCATCTCGCCGGCGAACACCTCTAACAGTTCACTGCGATCCAGCTCGCCGGGGATCATTTCTCTGGGATAGATATCCAGCTTGAGACACTCCTTCTGGTCCAGAAGCTGGAACAGATCACCGGCCGCGATGGCCCGGCGAAGTGAAGTTTCATTGAACAGAAATTCCGATTCGCGGAGGCAACGGACCAGCGACTCGATGACGACGCGTACCTGCGCAGGATCGATGACGATGTCGATGTCCTGCGTCATCCGCGGTTCTCCATAGGCCGTCCCGGTCAATCCGCCTGTGAGGTGAAACCGGATTTCCAGCCGCCGCAGGATGGAGGTCAGTTTCGCCAGTGTTGCCTGAAAGACTTCAACCGGAAACATACTGTGCCAGCCTTCGCTCGATCAACTCTCGTACGGCCGGCTCGTTGCCGTACAGACGCAGTGCAGTCAGCCACCTCAGCTTTTCCGCATCGACAGGCCCCTGCTCCGCGACGATTTGCCGGGCGATCTGCTCTCTCGTCCACTGAAACATGGCGGCCGATCGGGCCACGCGTTCGCACGGAGGCATCGCGTGAATTTGCTGCTGATAGAGCTGTTCGATTGTAAACTCTGCTGTTGACACGGTTTCGTTATTCTCAGGCAAGGCCATTCCACTTGCGGTGGCTGAAACAAGACCGGGACGGGCACTTGTCCGACATCACGTCAGGTGCACCAGCCAGCTCAGGTTTTGTGATCTGCTCCTGGCAGAATTGTAGTTTCGAAGCCGTCTCATGTGAAATCAGGGGACGTACTGGTTGAAGGCGAAAAGCGGTCGGGCGTTTTTTTCTGCGGGGCCTTGACGGGTGCAGTTCTGTGAAACAGGGTGCCAGTTGCGGTGAATGGCTGAGAAAGACAACACCATGCACAGACAGTACTGCACAGACAGTACCATGTACTTGTGTTGAAAGGAGGCGGGAAATGTCGAACAATCGGACTGAACCATACGGTGTTACGCCGGGTTCACAGCGGTGGAACGGGGCAGTCTGCGGCTGCGTGTCGGCTGCAGTGTTGACGCCAGTCCGGCTTCCGTCCGGAATCGCTTCCGGAAATGCTTCACCAGGTCCAGCCAGGACTCGCCACTGCACGACAATCGCTCCAGGATCGGTGCACATCCCGGCGGGATACTCCCGGTCTTGTCCTGACGAATCTGACGCCCCGTCCAGTCCAGCAGACTCAGATACTGATCCCGCGTCATGGACAGACAGCCCCGATGGCTCGCGCGACGCGCCGAAGGCAGGCCCGTGGTCTCCTCGGCCGCCGATCGGGCGAGCTCGATCGGAGCCAGCCAGCCAGAACGACGTCCCTCTTCACGGGAAACGGTAATCGACGTTTCCGGAACCTGTGGTTCCGAAGTCCCGGAACCTTCGTCACGCCGGGGGGCGATCTCGGAAACCACCGGTGGGCCACCGGAATCGCGATCGCAGCCGATCCGTCCGTTCTCCGCACCGTCTCCCGCAACCACCGTCCGTTCCGGAGACTCATCAGAAACCACGGACGAGTTCACCGCACACGGCTCGTCAACTCCACTCACCGGATCAACGGACGCGGCGCAGGGACTCGCAGCACCCATCGCCTCCGACCGATCCAGGATTCTCGCCTGCACGCTCGTGTAGTCACTCGCCTCGGGGGTCGAGGCTACTCCGGCTCGAATCGGATTCAGGTCCACGTACGCCATGCAGGCGGCGATCGCCGTTTCATCAAGCAACGGCTGAATTTTCGCCCGTCCCTCCCAGAAATGCCCCGTCACCTTTTCCTCGAGGTTTCCCCGCTTCGCGATTTTCTCGGTCAGAAGCTTCAGAAACCACGAGACGTTCGACAGACGTCGCCGCCGTTCCGCCATCCCGGCCGTGTCGTTCAGAAGCTGATGCAGTTCCGGTTCCGTTGGATCGGACGGTCTTCCGTCGTCGTCCCGCCGTCCGGGGCACAGACGCCACCACCGTAACGCGACTTCCTCGTCCGACCAGCCTCGCACCACATCCGGCCGAGTTCTGACGACCACGTGCATGTGATTGCTCATGACCGCAAAGGCCAGAACCTCAATCCCGAATGCGCCAGCGAGGAATTCGAGTCGCTCACGGATCCATTCTTTGCGGTGCGAGAAATCCCGCCGAGTCCTGCGGTCCACGCCGCAGAGCATCGTTCGACGGACGCACCTGCTGATGCAGTGGAAAACCTGAACTTCGTTGTCTGCAAAGATTTCGGACCGATTCACCCGCGGCATGTCTCCGTCCTCCCAAAACAATCTTCATCACTAATCGACTACCTGACGAGAATACTGTAAATTCACTGACCACTCTTGTCAACGTACATGGTACCGATTTCTGCACCGGGACATCAGCGCAGCCTCACGAAAGAAGCCCGATGGCCGTCGCACACCGGAGTCCGGAATTCGCCGGACGTTTTTTGCCGAGCACGGCTGGACGGTCACGGTCAGCAGTCGTCAGCCGGGCACATATCATCATCTGGAACAGGCACTGCTCGAGGTGCTGGAAGAAGTCCGGCTCCGGATTGCCAGCAACGTCCGGCTGTGAGCGTCGGTGGGCGCTCCTCCACTCAAGCGATCGACCGGTGTGCGATCGATTTTTGACGCTGGTGACAACTCGATTTTCCTCACTGTCGTCCACGTCGGCGTCGAACTACCCACATCGTGAGGCGTCGCAGCAGGGAGCCCGAGGAGAAGTCTGCCGTCGCGTCGCCGGAGATGTTCAGATGCTGTGATCATTTGCCACGCGGATCATGGGCCTCCCGACGCAGCGGATGAGTGACGTGAGTATGGCACCGACTCTTCGGCCGTCCCGTATTGCGTGTGCTGATGCCAGAATGGACACACAAATTCTCTTGCTGTGGAGAACGGCTGGCAGCCGAAAATGCATTCCTCTCTCTGGACGCGCCCTCCTGTGTCGCGGAGCAACTTCGCAAAGCAATCTTCCTTGTTCACGACTTCGGGGCTGACGTCATTGTGATGGCGCAGCTGCAGAGGTCGCCGACACCGCCCGCAGGAAGCCCACACGGCTTCCTGCTGGCAGTTTGTCCAACCTCTGTCAGTCTGGATGCGTCGGAACTCGTGCCGGTCGATGTGACCGACGCATTTTCCAGGATTCGACTTGAAATGCCGACAAGTGTCTGCATAATATGCCGACACCTGTCGGTATTTGATTCCTGTCGCCCGAAAGGATCTGTCGTGGCCAGAAAAGACGCGCTGCCGCCGCTCTCGGAGAAACAGCTCGAGATCATGAACATCGTGTGGGATCGCGGCGAAACGACGGTCGGCGATATTTGGGCCAAAATCTCCGCCGTCCGCAAGATGGTTCGCAACACCGTGCAGACGATGGTCATGCGGCTGGAAGAAAAGGGGTGGCTGAAGCACCGGGTGGAAGGGAACACCTTCTACTACCGTGCGACGCAAACCAGCGACGAGGTACGAAAACGGATGGCCCGCCGACTCGTTGACACCGTGTTCGAGGGATCCACAGAAGGTTTGCTGCTCGCGATTCTTGATGAGCAGCCGCTATCGGAAGACGAAGCCGCGCGGATTCGTCAATTGATCGATCTGGCCACGGAGAAACGCTCATGAGTCATCTGCCCGAAATCGACTGGTCGGAAGCTGTGACACAGCGGTGCATCATTCTGGTCCTCCAGGTCACTCTGGTTGCCGCGGCCGGTTTGCTGGCGTCGCGACTGTTCCGGCGCGATGCTTCGACGCGACATGCCGTCCTGTTGTTGACGCTCATTGCTCTGGCGGTTAGTCCGATCGCTTTGTTTGGCCTGCAGGGTCGGCACTGGAGCCTGGTGGAGATCAGCCCGCCGAAGCCAGCAAGTCCGTTTTCCGGGCCGGTTCCCGCGGAAATACGACAGCTCTCGCCAGCGCTGCTGTCGCGAGACGCGCTGGATGCGCTCACGGCGGCGAACGTTCCCGTCGGCGACGTTGCGATTGCCGGATCAGAATCGCCGCTGCCGGACGCGCATGCCGCTCGGCCGCCTTCCGTGCCGGCTGATTCAGAGTCCGCCTTCGGCTTGACGAAGTGGCGATTCGGATTCTGGAGTGTTGCAGCGCTCGTCTGGGCCGCCGGCAGTGTGTTCATCCTGCTGCGAATTGTTCACGGCATGCGCCAGATTCATCGGCTTTGCCGGTCGGCCGTTCCGGCCAATGAGCTGAAGGTGGCTCAGGCGGTTGCTGCCGTCGAGTCTCGCGGAGGAATGCGCGTTCCCTGGCGATTGCTGATGTCAGACCGCATTCGTACCGCGTTTGCGACTGGTCTCATTCGGCCGACGATTATGTTGCCGAGAGAGTACGTCGACTCGCTGACGACCAGCGAACTGGCACTGGTCCTGACGCATGAAGCGGCGCATCTCGTTCGCCGGGATGTCGTCGTGGCCGTCATGCAGCGGCTGGCTGTGCTCGTGTACTGGCCGCATCCGTTGCTGCACGCGCTCAATCGACGGCTGGCCCGTGCTCGCGAAGAGGCGTGCGACAATTTTGTGCTGCAGCAGCATGCGGCTGCCGAGTACGCCCGGCTGCTGCTGCGGCTGAACGAACTGAGTCCGGCCGGAGTCGATCTTGCCGGAGCGCTGGCCTTTCTGGACCGTCGCTGGAGTCTCGAAGAACGTGTCTCAGGGATGCTGGATGCACGTCGTGAGCGCGCCACGTCTGCCAAACGTTCTGCCCTCGTGCCCGTGGCGACGGTGCTGCTCGCCGTCGGCGTGATCCTGGCGGGTATCCGGGTGAGCGATCACGCGCCGGCCGAAGGATCGGCGGCGGCCGCAGTGAATGCGGCTCCTGTGACTCTCGTTCCCGCGGGGGCCGCAGTGCGGCTGGGGGACAACCGGCTGCGTCATTCCGGCTGGAGAAAGAACGTCGGGTTTTCGGCCGATGGACAGACTCTTGTGAGTTCCTCGGAAAGCTCGCTGAGGTTCTGGGACGTACAGACAGGCGAACTGCAGCGTGAGGTTTCGCTCACAAGTTTTCACGTGGCACAGATGCGGATGACGCCGGACCGCCAGCAGGTCGCGTTGCTCTGCAGGGAATTGGGTTCGGACGGGAGTTTCAACCCGTGGGAGATTCGCTTCTGGGACCTGGAGGGAAACGCCCTGGAGACGTCGCTGAAATGGGTTAGCGAGGAGTTCGGTGGAGAGAAGATGTTTGTTTTCACTCCGGACGGGCGACTTGTTCTGGTCGGCGACTCCAGCGGCTTTCTGACCATTCGTGAGGTCGCGTCAGGCGTCACGCTGCTGCGTTATCGGATCGCCGATCGAGACATCACGGGGCTGGCTGTCTCGCCGAACGGACATCTGGTCGCCATTGCCACGGAGTCGAACACGCTGTTCCTGTGGGACTGGCAGAGCGGAGCTGAACCGACCGTGGTCAATTCGGATCAACGCTGGTTGGGAGTGGCGTTTTCTCCGGACGGTCGGCAGCTCGCCGCCGGACTGGACTCAGGGACGGAAGTGGAGCTGTATGACGTCGCCGCGCGGAAAAAGATTCGGTCGCTTAAAGACGAACCGGAGGCGCCGATCTATGCCGAGGAAGTCGCGTTCACGCCGGACGGCAAGCAGCTTGCCGTGGCGAATCCGATCCGACTCGTCGACCGGTTTGTGGGCGCGGTCCTTGTGTGGGACGTCGAGTCCGGCGACCTGGAGCGGCGACTTTCGGCTCCCGGTGTCCACCCGCGGGCATTGGCGATTTCTCCGGATGGTCGATCCATCGGCGCAGCGGACTGGGACACATCGCTGCAGATCTGGAACTTGGAAACCGGGACTGCGCTGGCGGCCAGCGCCTGCGGACATCAAGGGATGATTCGTGAAGTCGTGTACGCGCCGTCGTCGCGACAAATTCTGACGGCGGCCGAGGATCACTCGGCGCGACTGTGGGATGCCGCCTCGGGTGCTGAAGTTGCAACACTTCCGCAGGAGAATGGAACCCAGACAGCGGCTTTGTCGCCGGACGGGACCATGGCGGTGACCGGTGGAATAGACGACACCGTAATCGTGTGGGACCTGCCGGCGGCGACGAAGCGGCATGAATGGCACGGAGCACGGCCGCACGGGGGCGCGTGGGAACTGACCTTCACGCCGGACAACGGGGAAGTCGTTGCGCTGATGGATGATTTGCGGATCTGCCGGTGGTCGACGCAGACGGGAGAGGCCGCGAAGACGCTGAAATTAGCGCCGAGCGACCTGCAGATCACGTCGCATCGCGGCGAGCGTTTTGCGACCGGGGCGGCGGCGGGAGCAGACGAGTTTGATCGGGAAGACATCATGGATGCGATTAATGCCCGCACCATCTCTCCAGACGCGGTGCATGTGGTTCTGGCGGGCCGGCCGCAGGAACCGTCCTACTGGGTGTTTGACACCGCGACCGGAGTGCAGCAGTCGCAGCGCGAGCTGCCGTTTTATGCGGCTGCGGTGCGAGTCTCGCCCGATGGACAGCGAATTGCATTCGGGGGACGCGGCAGGATGAAGCAGTCCGAGAAGAATCCGGCCTCGTACTACACGGAAAATGCTGCTGGTCTTGCTGTCGTGGATTTTGAAACGGGCGACACGCTGTGGAGCAGCACTGTTGCGGCGATCGTTTGTGGACCGGTGCAGTTCTCCGCTGACGGTCAATGGCTGGCGGCCGTGCTCATCACCCGCAGTGATAAGCCGAGTGTGCGACTGTATGACGCCACGACGGGCAAAGAGATGCACAGCATCGATGCCACTAGGGCATTTCACGATTGCGTTTACGGATATTCAGCCTCGGCATAGCAAGCCTTCGCGTCTTGTCTGGTCACTTTTTCAAGGGCTCGTCGAATGGCTTCAAGCAGGTCCGTTCGCGACCGTGCCTCGTACGTGCGCAACAACGATTTTACCTTGGACCACATCATCTCGATGGGATTCATGTCGGGGGAATAGCGATGCAGAAACCAAACTTCGGTTGCCGTTCGCTTCGATCATATTGACCACCGCGGGATTTCGGTGGCTCGCGAGATTGTCCATCACCACAATGTCCCCTGGTTTAATAATCGTTGCCAGAAAAGCACTGACAAAGGTCTCCATAGCGGCTATGTCGGTGCCTCCTTTATACAACATTGTGGTCGTGGTGCCGTCGTAGCATAATGCTGAGAGCATCGTGGACGACTCCCATCGTCCATCCGGTACACATCCGACCACCCGCTCACCGCGCGGAGTACGACCGTACAGCCGTGTCATATTGGTCTTTGCAATACTTTCGTCCACAAAAACCAACCGTTTTGGGTCAATTTGCCCCGTTTTCTTCCGCCATCGCGCCCGTTCCTTTTGCACTTCAGGGTCAAGTTGCTCTTCATATTTCAGGATCTTTTTTTTCGCGTGATGTCGAGACGTTCAAGAGCGCGGAACACCGACATGATGCTCGCTTTGATGCCAGACTTGTGCAACAACTCCTCCAACGTCGCATCGGGATCGTCCTTGACGAGCGTCGCCAGTTTTTCCAGGTCCCCTCCTAAAAATGTTGCCCGTCGCCCTCCGCGGTGCGGTGCTGACGTGGAGGTGCCTTCCTCTCGACATTTCCGCAGCCATTTTTCGACGGAACTCGTCGAGACATCGAACTCTGCTGCAACTTCTGCTTGAGTACAGTGGCCCCGCTCATATGACTCGATCACACGCTCTCTCAAATCCATTGAGTACG
>SYLK01000344.1 GCA_005809115.1 Planctomyces sp.
GCCCGCCCGCAGCCGGTCGCCTGCGCGGCGCTTCGGTACGAAGGACCAGCGATGCTGCGGGTCCAGCGCCGCGACGCTGCGTCCCCGCCGGAGAAAGAACCCGTCAAGGACCGCCAGTGTGTCCAGTGGATTCTGCAGTCCATCGTAGACCGCCCCCAGCAGTCCGGGGCCCAGCGTGGCGGAAAGCAGCTGCTGCGTCAGCTCCACGCGATCACCCACGCGTACTCCCTGCGTCTCCTCAAAGACCTGCAGATCGGCGTCGCGGCCATGCACACGCAGCACTTCGGATTTCAGCCGCTCGTCACCGGTGCAGACATACGCCACGGCGTTTCTGACGATGCTTCCGTCGGGCACGGAAATGGAAACGATATTGCCGTTGACGGCCGTGACCTGAGCATCAGTGGTGAGAGGGAGCATGAGCGCCAAGGGCCTCCGTCAGTAAAGTTTCGAATCGCCGACAGCCCAGCTGCTCATTTCGCCGCGTCCAGCGATCCACGATTTCCCAGCGCGCCAGATACAGCAATAACGCCTCAAACGAGAAATGATAGTCATCGGACAGACGCGTCCAGCGATTCCAGGTCACCTGCAGCAGACGACGTTCGGCCTGCAGCGGTACATTGGCTTCCATGTCCGCCTTCAGGGCCGGAATCCAGGGATGCTCACGGATGAGTCGAAAATCCGGGTGGTCCCAATGTCTGTGAATCTGATCCACCCACCGTCCGACGCCTTCCGGAGGCGCCATGCCCAGACGCCGACGTCGCAACGCGCTGGTGATGGTCCGTACGTCCATGCGGAACGCGATAATGTTCCGCACCAGCGGGTTGCGAATCGCAGTCATCAGCCGGTCGTATTCTTCCCGGACTTCCTGATCCGTGCGTTCGGCATGCTGCCGGTCCCAGAGCCAGAACCGCTGCACCTGTTCCACAGTCCCGGCGTCTCTGGCGCTCAGCATTCTCAGTCGCTGTTCCAGACGCAGCCGCGAGATCGGAACGTGCTCCACGTCGAACGTGCGCGGCATGTGCGGCAGACTCGCGAGGAGCATGTAATAGCTGACAGGGTATGGCATGACATGCATCCCGTACAGAAATGGACTACTGGATGATGCCTTCCATCATAGCGCGAAATCTCGGAATGAGATGCCGCAGGAGCAGATCGGTGATGGCCATGTCCGTCAGATCAATCTCGATGTCATCACCCTCGAGTCGAATACGGATGCCCGGGGCATCGTCGTCGCGAGTGCCGATACGAATCCCTTCTCGCAGCAGCTGGCCGGTCACTGTGACGGCGAACTGACTGAGGGTCCCCTCACGGACGTCTTCCGGAGTGCGTCGCAGCTGTTCCAGACCGATGACATCATGCGGCAGCAGGATCTGCACGTCCTGGTCGCCCGGCGGAGCCACGCGACGGCCGATCTCCAGAATCAGCCGCTGCAGAAAATCCTCGTCCTGCAGTTCACGGGCCACCAGACGGTGAACGCGGTCAGAGAACTGCTCAACCAGCTCCGACTTGAGTCGCAGAACGGCGTCACGGACTGCCAGGCGGACCGCATCCTCGCCGGCGGCCCTGGTCCGGGCGGCTTCCTCACGGGCTGCCTGCAGGATTTCGTCCGCCTCGCGACGCGCTTCCGTCAGACGCTGTTCTGCGCGGCGACGAGCCTGTTCAAACAGCTCTTCGGCCCGGCTCTGTCCTTCGGCCACGCCCTGTTCCCGCAGACGCCGGATTAACTCTTCCACACCCGATGATACTCTGTCGGTGCTCATTTTAAGTCGGTGATCATTCTAAACGCCCTGAGGCTGATGGAGACGGAACCGGATGCGGGACGGCTATCCCGGAGTGCCGCCCGGAGTGCCGCCCGGAATTCCGCCCGCGATGATCATCGCGAAGATGAAGGCAAACACCGCAAAGCCCTCGACAATGGCGGCGGGCACCATCGCCAGACCAAATACCTCCGGCTTCGTTTTGGTAGCATTTACGGCCGAGGCAACGCAGGAACCCTGCAGCACCGCACTCAGCAACAGTGCTGAACCGACCAGCAGCCCGAGGGCGAACAGGCCCGGCGCCGCTTCACTGGTGACGGTGCGGTTCAGCTGCATCGTGACGACAATGCCGTAGATCGTCTGCGACGAAGGAAGTGCCGTCGCTCCAATCAGTCGACCATAGCCGCTCTCCACATCGAGCAGCGCTCCGCAGGCAGCCTGCCCGGCGCGGGCGCAGCCCAGGATGCTGCCGATCGCACCCAGGGCTGTCGGCAGGAAAATGCCGGCCCAGCCCAGCCCGAAGATCAGAAACTCTTCCATCGTCATGTCGCTTTTCTGGAAAAAGGGTGAAATGGATATCCCTCGTCAGGCAGCCCCCACCCGAAGAACTCGATGCAGTTCAGCCGCAGCCCGTGGATTACGCCGCTCATCACTCCCAGCGTCAGATTCAGTCCGTGGCCGAGAATGACGACGAGGACGGCCAGACCGCTGCCGATGCCGGCAATACTGCTCGCCCTGTCTGTCAGATCATTGAAGGTCACCGCCAGCTGTGCGCTGGCCAGGCCAAGGGCAAACAGCCGCAGGTAGCTCAGGACGTCGCCAAATGCGCGAGAGACATTCGTCAGGGCCTTGAACCCGTCCAGCAGGCGGCCCGTGTGAACTCGGAGACTGAACGTCTGCAGGGGGCGATCACTGCTGAATCCGGCCACCAGCAATAAACCCGCCGCCAGCAGCCACGTGCCATACCTGACAAGTGACTCCTGCGGTTCAGCGCCGCTCTTCCCGAAGCCAAAGGCAAGTCCCCCCATCAGGGCGGTCATCCAGCCGACGCTGGACAGCATTCTGAGGGACCATCGCGCACGCCAGGCAACGACCAGATTCGCGAGGCTGAGATGGACCACACCGATGGTCATGGAAATGCGCATCATCAGAGCGGTGTCTCCGGCGTCGATGACATGGAAATGGCTCAGCAGACTTCCCGCAGCAGGAACACGGCCGAACCAGCTGCCAATCAGACCTCCGTAAATGATCGACGCGGTTACCGTGGCGAGTGCCAGCCGACGGAGGCGACCACCCGCGGCCGAACGCCCCAGCGTCCGCCACAGCAAGAGCAGCAGTCCTCCGACCACCAGCGCATAGCCCATGTCGGCCATGATCATGGCGAAGAAGACGCTGAACGACACAAACACAACCCCGGACGGATCCCACGCCTGATACGATGGCGTCATGTAAAATGTCACCGCATCCTGGCCTCCCTCCAGCAGTGGCGAATTCTCCAGCAGTGTTGGCGGTAATTCACCCGGCCGGGGACTTTCAGTCGTCAGCGCGACCGAGTGAACTGCCGCGAAGGATCGGAGACGATCAAGGTCTCGGCAGGGAGTCCATCCCTGAACCGCAAACACCGACCGATCGTCGATCGCCAGCCGCGCCGCCAGCCGCCATGCCGCCTGGTCATCCGCGAAGGCGATTGTCCGCCCGATCAAATCCACCCAGCGGGTCAGCGCCACACGCTGCCAGTGCAGTTCCTCCAGCTCACTTTCCACGCTCTCCAGTCGCCGACGCAGCTCGGACAGAGGCCGCTGATCCAGTTGAGTGCGGGGAACCGGCATTTCCGCCGGCTCAGTCGCGCTGATCACGACCACCCAGGTGAACCGGTGGTCTCGCGAGACCTCCTGCCAGACCAGACCACGCCCCTCAAGGAAGCGCAGCCGATAATGCGGGATCACATAGAACCACCAGCGGAGTGCCCCGAATTCTTCCTCAGCCGGGAGGTGAAAATCGCCCCACGGTTCCAGGGTCTGGACCGCTGCTGCCAGCTCATCCCGCAGCAGCAGCAGCTGCTGCTGGAGCTGCTCGATCTTCAACGCCTCCTGAACCACATCGTTCGGGCGAATCGCGGTCGGATCCCTGACCGGGCGGCGGCGGATCGCGCAGGCACGCAGAAACCGCAGCGCCTGATGGGTCTCGGTCGAAACGTCGGAGCCGGTCCGGGACACTGCACCGCGTTCGCTCAGGTCGACGAGATGGACACAGCCGAGGTCCTGAAGACCATGCAGAACGGCGTCTTTCTGCTCCGCCATGCCGTACAGCGTGACCCGGGACAGTGACACGATCGCCATCAGACTTCCCCTGTCCGCGCTGCGTCGCGCTGCTGCCCGGCCTTGGCGATCTTCGAACGAATGACGGCGGCACGCTCGGCATCCGCCAGATAGATGCGGATCTGCCTGATGGTCTCCTGAGCCCGCGGAATCAGCACCTGCTCGAACAGATTCACACGCTGCGTGATCCGTCGGACGGCTGCACCCAGACGCCGCACCCGTTCGCGCTCCAGGCTGCACCGAATTTGCAGTTTTCCCGCCTCCTGCAGCAGCTCGACCAGCAGGTCCACCCAGAAGGGTTTGGCCAGCATGGAATACTCCGTGACACGAAACTGCACGTCTTTCAGGACCGGGACGCGGACTCCCAGCACATTCTCCTCGACAACGACCACAGATACGACACGGAGCAGACCGGACAGGTCCTGCTCGCTGGCGCCGAGCAGTGAAAACAGCCCTGCCTGAGCTGACATCTTCTGTTCGATTTCCCGCTCGACTGCCGCCAGAACTTCGCGCGCACGCTGCAGATTCGCCGTCAGCTGCTGCCGCTTCAGATCGAGCGACGGCAGAAACCGCTCGTACAACGCCAGCTGATCTCTCTGCTGCCTGAGCGACGTCTTGTTCAGCGCGGCGACCATGGCTCCTCCGCGATCTCCTCCGCC
>SYLK01000345.1 GCA_005809115.1 Planctomyces sp.
CCGATCATTTCAGCAGCCGTTTCAGTGACCACTGAACCGACGATCCTTTCGGCGGCAGACGAAGTCGTGGCCGGAAGCGTCGCGACGAGGCCTGGTCCGCGAAAACTGGTTTCTCATTTGCGAAAATGACTTGCGTCCGACGGCTGGAATCAGCGACAAAACAGCGGACGTGTTGTTGTACTGACGGAACCGCGAGATTGCCGCAGTCTGTCGAGTGTGACCGGGAACCAACCTCGGTCATGCCGCAGCCGTCGGACCTCCGACGTGATCACGGATGATGGGTGAGTCGGCGCCGCGGAATTCGGGAAAAGTGGAATGACGGCCGGCGTTGTCGGACGTGAAGTTCCAGAGTCGTTTGCGAGTCACAGGGGGGGATGCAATGCGGTTTCTCAGTTTGTTTCTGGCGTTCGCGATCTGCAGTTCTTCGGTCGCAAGTGTGCAGGGAGAGGAAAAGTCGGAAGTCATCACGATTCCGGATGCCAGCCTGCGGGCAGTCCTCCTGGAACTGAAGAAGAAGCGGCAGAAAGAGGGCGAAGACATTACCCTGGATGACCTGAAGAACGTTTATTTTCTGATGGCCGAGGGACGTGAGATCGCGGACTTGACGGGGCTGGAACATTGTTCGAATCTCGGCGAGGCCAGACTCGGCAGGAACAAGATTCAGAATGTCGCACCATTGGCGAAGTGTCAGAATCTGCAGTCGCTCAGCCTGCAGGAAAATCAGATTGAGGATGTCGCTCCGCTGGGTTCTCTGGCCAAACTGCAATATCTGAATTTCGAACACAACCGCGTCCGGTCAATTGCCGGACTGCAGTCGCTGCAGGCGCTCACATCGCTGTACGTGTCACACAATGAAATTGAGTCACTGGAGGGTGTTTCCTCCCTGAAGAAATTGTGGACCGTGTCGTTGAACCACAATCGCATCAGCGACGTGTCGCCCCTGGCGGAACTGCCGAGACTGTCAACGGTGGGCCTCGCTCACAACCAGATTGTCGACGTTGCAAAACTGCCGCCGGGGAATACCACCTATGCCACCTATCTGCAGGGAAACCGGATCCAGGATCTGTCTCCGCTGGTCAGTCTGGCGGAAGCCGATGCCGCTGGTCCGAAACGCTTCGCCGCGTTCTGGCGTTTGTATCTGGCCGACAATCCCCTGAACGAGGCGGAGTCGATGAAACAACTGGATGCGCTGAGATCCCATGGGGTCCGGATTGACCTCGAATACAACAAGTAGCTGCAGAATCACCTAGCTGCGGCAGATCCGCGTCGCGTGTCCTGCGGAACGGCGCGGACCGGGTGTTGTCGGAGTTGCTTTGCCAGCCCCGCGGCGACTGATATTCTGCCCGAATCACCCCGGGTGCGGGTGGGCTGGAATGACACGCCACGCGGTACGTCATTGCGCCCGCAGGCCGCCCCTTCAATTCCAAGGGATTACCTGATGGACGTTTCGTTTGCGAATACCCGAGAGAGTCTGGCGACAGCGCGGCGCGCCACGACGGACTGGGGAACGCTGACCACTGCCGAGCGGATTCGCTCGCTCGAACTCGATGGCTATGTCGTCATTCCCGATCTGCTTGATGCCGCCCGACTGGATGTGATTCGCCGCGAGATGGCGGAACTGCCGACGACGGCTGTGGATTACAGCGAACATCAGCGGGGCTGCAATAATGTGCAGTGGACGAATTCCCCGGGGGCGATCAGCGTCATTGCTCTTCCGGCCATGATCGAATTTCTGCAGACACTGTTTGGTGACGAACTCATCTGCACCTCCTGCGCTCTGGCTGTTTCTCAGCCGGGACATCCGGGTATCGCCATTCACACGGATGCACAGCCGTATGGTTCGCGCATCTTTGGATTGGCGGCCAGTTCGCCGTGTCTGGTACGCGTGCTGTACTATCTGGACGACCTGACGCCGGAGCGCAGTCCGTTCAAGGTGATACCGCGTTCCCATCTGTCACTGCACACCGACGGAAATCCCTATCGCCGCTACCTGTCGCACGACGACGAAGTCATGGTGACCTGTCGCGCCGGGTCGGCCGTGATCATCAACCAGAAGGTATTCCACGCCAACTATCCGAATTTCAGCGAAAGTGACCGCCGACTGCTGGCGATTGCCTATCGACCGCAGTGGGCCGGGCCGATTGGTGAGGTCCCGGACCATGATCAGGAAAAAGTCGCGCGACTGCCGGCAGATGTCCGTCCGTTCTTTCGCAGTCTCAATTCGCGAATGATTGATTACGACGTGCCCAACCGTCCCGACAATATGGCGCGCCACGCCCCGGGAATCAGCCCCGAACGCTGGGGGGCCAGTCACTGAGCGTCGGTCTGCTCACTGACTTCAGCAGCAACTCAGTACCGAAATCCGGCGGGGCAGTACCGAAACCCGGCGGGGCCAACAGGAATGCGGCGTCAGCGTTGTTGCGGGAAACGCTGACGGGCACGGTGCAGGCCGTCTGCTGCCGTGACGCGGGGTCGGCCTCAGGGGAGTTCGCGAATTCGCAGGTTACGAAACTGCACCGGCGCGCCCTCCGATTCGAGGCACAGATAGCCGGTGTGCGGTGTACAGTGATTGCCACCGGAAACTTCTTCACCGTTGACCCACAGGCGAACTTCCCCGTTGATCGCGCGGACGTAGTAATGATTCCATTCGTTGATCCCCCTGCTGAGACGCTTGCGAGGGAAACTGCGCTTCCCGTCGGGTGCGGCTGGGGGAAATGGAGTCATATCCGATGAGCCGACCGGAAAGACATCACCGTGCGATGTGAACCAGTCCGCTTTGCGGCCGTTCTTCCGTTCGAACTCGGTTTCGTATCCCAGGTCGAGCACCTGAACTTCGATGCCTCCCGGCGGAAGACTGTTCGGCCGAAGTCCTTCAAAGACCTGTTCCGGTGCCCACAGAAAAATCCCCGAATTTCCCGCTGACTGCAGATGCTGCCATTCGGCCACGAGTTCAAAATTCGTGTATTGTTTTTTTGACCGAGTCACTCCGACGGGCATCCCGGTACAGTGAATCACGCCGTCGCGGAACGACCATGTTTCCGGCTGACAATTGACGTTCGTGAAATCGTCCAGCGTCAGAACCACCCATTCCGGTCCCTGCCCATCAATGAAGGCTCGTGCCGGCTGACCAGCCGCCGGCTGACCAGCCGCCGGCTGACCTTCTGCCGGTTTCTCGAAGGACAGCAGCGTCGAGTGGTTCAGAGTCCAGGTTGTGCCCGCCACAACCGCCGCGAAAAGTGCAAAATTCCTGATCATGATGGTCTCCATGCGTTTCGGATATGCGGATGCGTGGCGATCCTGTGGCCCCGGCCAATGTAGTGCTGGACCGCAGCCACTGCAAGCTGCCGACTCTGGACCGTCCAATGCGAGCGTTGACTTGATGCGGTGATTGCTGGATGATCTTCACTGATGGCACCGTGAGTTGTGGATGGCCTTTCGGCCGGTACGTCTCCGGTTTCGCGGCGACGGCGGGCAGGTGGTATCGTACGTTGAGTCGGGAAAATGGCGGCAAACAGCACAAGCATCCTGCGATTGACTGCCATCGGTCTGACCGTGGCGCTGAGTCTGCTGCTGCCCTGGCAACTGCAGGCTGCGAACCCGATCTCTGACGATGCCGCAACAGATCCGGCCGCAACAGAATCGGCCGCAACAGATGCGGCGGCTACAGATGCGGCGGCAA
>SYLK01000346.1 GCA_005809115.1 Planctomyces sp.
CCGTGGCCTCGACCGGTTCGGCCGAGTCAAGGACATTTACTGGCACGGCTACGGCGCGTCGGCCGACGTGGATCGGATCAAGTACGGGTACGACCGATCGAGCAACCGCGTGTGGCGAGAAAACACGGTCGCGCTCTCGCAGACGAAGTACTTTGACGAGAAATACCTGTACGACCAGATTCACCGTCTGAAGGATATGGAACGTGGTCAACTGACGGCCGGTCAGGCTTCGATCACGGATCGCAGAAATGGGACATTCTACTTATCCGGGCGTTTTCGCGCTGGCTCGCGGTCAAATTGAGAAGTGGTGTCGACTCCGAGGTCTGCTGCAGTTCTTGTCAGTCAGTCGGTTTCGCCAGACGGCGTGCCCCATGAAGAGCGACGGCGCAGCGGCTTGAGTGGCGCTTCTGTCTCCACTTCGTTGCCTGAACGACTCCACATGCCGTTGTGCGCACAGTGGGAATGATGCACCCGTGACATGATGAATTCCGTCTACCACAGGAACAGGAATTTCGAGAGCGCCGTGTTCTTCGATCGAGACGGAACGATTACCAGATTGGTGGGGTATGTGACGAAACCTTGCCAGCTGGAGATCATCCCGTGTGCAGCCGAGAGTCTGGTTCGACTTGCACAGGCCGGTTTCCGTTGCACCATGGTGACCAATCAGTCAGCCGTCGGCAGTGGCATGATCACGGTGGACGTACTGCGTGAGATTCATGCCGAACTGCAGCGGCTGCTGGAAGCTGGCGGTGCGAGGCCCGACGCCATCTACGACTGCCCGGTGGCTCCAGCATCAGGCGATGAAACAGTCATCGAGCATCCTGATCGCAAGCCCGGACCGGGCATGTTGCTGAAGGCCGCAGCCGACTTTCAGATCGATTTGTCGCGGTCCTGGATGGTGGGCGATCGATTGTCGGACGTCCTTGCCGGTGTCAACGCCGGATGCCGCAGCATTCGCGTTCGAACCGGTTACCAATACCCGGATCCAATGCCGCAGGTGGTTGTGATTTCGTGACGCTGAATTCCGTGCGTGAAGCCACGGATTTCATTCTCTCAGAATCCGAATGATGAGTGAGAATCCTCTGCTGGAGCATTTCGATGCACCGTACCACCGTGGCGACCTGCCATCGGCCACACATCGGCAGTCGGTCTCCAGTGCCGCCTGCGGCGACGACGTAACTCTGGCTCTGCAGATCGAAGATCAGCGCATTCAGGCCGCGTGGTTTCAGGCGTACGGCTGCATCGTCTGCCAGGCCCCCGCCTCAATCTTTTGCGAACACATCGAACACCGAACTCTGACGGAACTGGCAGAATTCCATGCCGCCGCGATGCTCGCCCTGATCGGCGTCCCTCTGACTCCCGGCCGGCAGCGATGCGGACTCCTCGCCCTTCAGGCGTTCCAAACAGAGATGCCCTCCGGACTCTCTCAGAACCACACCGCACCGTGATTCAGCTGCGTTACTTCGAAGGCTTCAGCACAGCCGAAACCGGCGAACTGCTGGGTCTGAGCGCCGCAGCTGTCAGGACCCGCCTCCACCGCGGCTGCTGCGCGCTCCGCGCCGCAATGGAACTGTCTCGGGCGATCGACTGCTGGTAACGATCAGAACCCCTGACAAAACCTCCGTGGCACAAATTTGTGGAAACTTTGTGCGACTGATTTCATGGCTGGTCCAGAGCAGAGTGTCGCAGCCGAATACGCCGCGACATGCCAGACGCCGCCAGCAGTGTGATCCCGATAATTGCTGCTGTCGGTACCCACCACTTCGGAGTGGATGAATGCGGCTGTCCCGTCTGTTCCGGCGACGGCTCGGGCTTCGGCGACGGCCCCGTGTTCGGCAACGGCGCGGGCTTCGGCAGAAAGTTGCGGCGCGTCTCCGCCGGAGCCACCGCGGCGACGTTTGCAAAGACGCCCCGGGAACTCTCCACCACCTGTCCGTCAGGATCGACGTCCAGAAACATCACGTCCAGCCCATGCATCTCAGCGAAACGCAGGCCGGCTTCTGTTCGCATCACCATCAGCGCGGTCGCCAGTGCATCGGCCGTCATGGAACTGTCACTCAGCACCGAAACGGATGCCGGCGGATTCTCCACAGGTCGGCCCGTCACGGGATTCAGCACGTGGGAAAAACGGCGCCCGTCCCGCTCAAAGAAATTGCGGTAGTCGCCCGATGTGGCCACCGACTTCCCCGCAAGTTCGACGACTTTGTGCAGCCCGCCCAGCGGCGACTCCACGCCGATCCGCCATACCCGCCCGCCTGACCTCGCCCGGCCCGCCCGGCATTCGCCGCCAATATCCACCAGGTACGACGGGAAACCCAGGCGCTCCACAGTTGCGGCGATCCGATCGATGGCAAAGCCCGGGGCAATCGCGGACAGGTTGATCTGCACCCCCGCCAGCGTCGTGCGAATTGCGGGGGGATCACTCCGCACTTCGATCCGCGGCATACCGACTCGCTCAAGCGCCACACGGATGGCTGCGTCGGGAGGAAGATTCCGATGTTTCTTCGTGCCAAATCCCCAGAGATCGATCAGAGGTGCCAGCGTCGGATCAAACAGTCCACCACTGAGTTCATGCACTCGAGCCGCTTCAGTCACGACGGTGGCAAAATCCGCACTGACGGGAAACCACTCAACGGACCCGGACCGATTGAACCGTGAAATCTCCGACTCGGGATCCCAGGTCGACATCTGCCGACTGAACTCTCTGAGCACCCGCTCCAGTTCTTCCGTGATACGAGCTGGTTCGGTGGCATCTGGGGCGGCATCGTGTGCGGCATCGATGGTGACCGTGTAGTAGGTGCCCATGGTTTCCCCCTGCACCCGGATCAACGGGGGACCAGCCTCGACAGTGAGCCACACCGACAGCAACCCGACCGGCAGCAACCAGACCGGCGAAGCGATCAGGCGGCAGCTTCGAACGAAACGTCTCATCAGCGGCCTCCGGAGTCAGGATCAGCAGAACCTGGCGCTGTCCGCCACAGGGATCGCCGACGATGCGTTGAGTGAGGGCAGGGATTATCCGTCATGCAGTGCGGTGGATCAACTCAGGGAGCCGGTGTGATGGTTGTCCGGCTGTTCGCCAGCTGCGCATTCCTGAAATCAGCGAGGTGAGTGTCCGTTTCCGTTTCCGGCAGCACGCGGACGAACGAAGTGGCCTGCTCTGAGATGGAACTGGACGCCTTCGTCCAGTGGAAAAATCGGCCGCGGGCAGCGGGTGTGCCCGAGTGACCGCAAATTGGCACTGGACGATCCTGGTGCATCGACATGGATCATGGCTGTGCACCAGTCCGCGTACATCTGTGGCTGACAATGTGGTGATTTGACGACAACCGCATCAAAGTGTCGTGGATTCTGTCCATGGGCGAAGAAGAATGAGCGATCATACAGGCTGACGGCACGACTGCTCACGACGAGCGTGTAGTTTGCTGACTCCAGTACGGCTGTGCGACCGGCGAACCACTGTTCGCCGAACGATTCACTGCGGAACCGCCCGTCAGCCAGCAGCCTGACGGTGGCGGTCAGGCGTAATGGCTGAAATCGACCAGGATCCAGCGTGCCGCCAAGGGCTGTCTCAATGGTACAGCCCACGCCGGCCGCGAATGCCTGCGCCACGGCCGGCGCGTCGACGATGGGCAGCAGGGTCCGACCGGCGTACTGCGTTCTGAGCAGTTCCTTCAGGATGGCGTTGCTGTCGCCGGAAGCTCCGGAACTTGTAGCGTCGGCCGCATCGACCAGCGCCACTGTGCCCTTCTCGGCAGCCCTCACCCGGCATGCCATCTCCTCGAGACTCACCAGCGTCACCTGCATCTGTTCGTGGCTGGCAACGAAACTGTCGGCAATCCGCAACGCCTCACGCTCGGCCAGCTGCAAATCGTTGTCCGTCACCACAAAGCTGTAAGACTGCAGTGCGGGTACGTCCGTGAACGGGTTGCCGATAAACATGCCGGCGGACAATCATCGCGGACCGGTTTCGACCTGCCGGGCGATGCGAATGCTCTGCCCAAACAGTCCGGTCGCGGTGATCAGCTGATCGCCGCGTACAAGGGCGGGAATGGGAACAACGGCGGTCACCGGCCGGGCTTCCCCGGCCAGAATCCGGAGCAGCAGGCGCGCGGCGCGCTGCCCGGTCTCGAAAAAATCCACGTGCGGGTAAGTATGATACGCGACGATCGCGTCACTGTGACGGATCATCCGTTCGGTCAGAATTCCATGCAGATCGAGTGACACCACGATCGGGATGTCCTCACCCAGAATCTTCCGGGTCTCAGCCAGCAGCCAGCCTTCAGGGTCGGTCTCATCCTGACTTGCCATGGCGCCGTGCATGCAGAAATACACACCATCGACCGGAGGCGCCGCACGGATGCTGTCGAGGAACTCGGAGGCAATACGGTGCCATGCACTTCGTTCGAGTGTGCCGCCGGATGTGATGAAAAAGGCACTGTACGCCGGAACCAGGACGACGGTCGGTGTGCTGTCAAAGACGCTCAGCGCGCCACCAATCTCATTCCGGATCGTGCGGTGGTATTCAATCAGGTCGGCTCCGCGGCGGACGGCAAAGTCCTCATAGCCGCTGAGGTGCGGATTGAACGTGGAAACTTCCTGTTTGCATTCGGCGATCAGAATCCTCGGCATCACAAACCAAATCCTGCAATCTTGAAACTCCGGAAACCCGCGCGGGGAGTCCGTTCTGTCAGGACAGAATCGGACGGGAGGAAAGCCGCCGGGGCTCGGTCGCGAGCGTGGGATCATGTCCTTCGGCCGCCCAGCCGAGTGGTTTCCGGAGTTTATCGAGATTGATTCATTCCAACCAGGCCTTTCTCCGGGATTCGTCGGCCAGTTCCATCGCATGCTGCTGCCTGACGGCCTCGTCAAAGTTACCATTTTCGGCAGATGCCGCGGCAGATGCCGCGGCGATTCCACCGGAATACCGCCGGTCATCACTGGATTCGCGGCACATCGTGTGCCCGGCATCAACCACATCGTTCCCCGGGGCTGGGGAAATGATGTAACAGTCGACAATTAAATCAGTTACGGCGAATCCGCTGGACCAGCTCCTGCCGCCAGGATAGAATCAACCAAGCCGACGGAGGGCACCCCGTGGATAGAATACCGAATCCGACGTGATTCCGAACGGAAAAGGCTGCAAATTTCCGGTGTCGACGATAAACTGTCCAGTATCCGAAGCATGAATGAATGGACTGGGAATGAGTGAGCTGCTCAGAACTCTCTCCGAAATCCTGAATCGCAAATCCGACTCTGTCAGCGCTGGTTCACAGGAACCACAGGCGATGAATCCGGCTGCAGTCGGTTCCCAGCAGAGTGTGAGCGCTGTTGAGCCGGGGGCTGTGATCCTGACGGACGATGACCACTCGGAAATGCAGCGGGAGAAGATCGCGGCAATTCGCCGAGCGATCGAATCCGGCGCCTATGATTCAGAAGAGCTGTTGCAGGTCGCTGTCGAACGTATGATGCGAAGGCTGTGCGACACTGAGGGAACACCCTGAGCTGCAGGCATCTTGTACGGAAATCCTGTCGAACTGATGATCTGAGGTTATTCGTGAGTGGTCTGGCGCCCCAGGATGTTGCGGTCTCTCCCGTGGAAAAGTTCCGCGAGTTTCTGGGGACGCGCGGACAGCGCCTCACGCAGGAGCGCGAAATCATCGTCCGCGAGATTTTTTCGGACCACGATCATTTCGACTCAGATCAGGTCGTCGCGCGATTGTCGCGACCGCGCCTGAATGGTGCCCGCGTCAGCCGTGCCACGATCTATCGGACGATCAGCTCACTGGAAGAGGCCGGCCTGATCCGCAAGGTGGCCCGGGCCAATGACCGCGAAGTCTACGAACACGATTACGGATATCCCCAGCACGATCATTTCATCTGTGAAAAATGCAGCAAACTCGTCGAATTCAGAAACGACGAGATCTCTGCCATCCTCGCACGTGTCGCGGGTGACCACGGCTTTCGCATGAGCGGGCACCGGCTGGAAGTGAATGGCATCTGCGCCGAATGCGCTCGTCCTCCCGAACGTCGACACCGCAAACTCGACATGATCTGATGCTCTCAAACGTCTGAAGTTCGCCGCCACAGCGACAACCCGCTGCACCGCGCTGCAGCACAGGCGCGACGCACGGCCGCTCAGTAACTCCAGGTAGTCTGGAGGTAAAGCTGCTCCGCGTCCTTGCGAGCCAGGGCTCCCTGATTCACCGCGTCACCATAGAAGAACCAGAAGTAACCGAGCTGAACGTTCAGTGACTTGCTGTGAGTATATGTTCCGACCAGGTCCAGTTCATTGCCGACATGCGAATCGCCGCTGCCCGGCAGCGCCGCACCCGCGATGTTGTAAATGCGGTCGGAGGCCTGAGCGAGGTCGAAATAGTGCCACTGGCTGACCAGTGACAGTTTCTGGTGGGGTTTCAGACTGGCCTGAACGCCATAGTCCAGCAGGTTCTGGCCCGAGAAATTGTCGATCTGTCCCCAATAAGCATGCCCCAGCGGGTACAGGGAATAAAACGTGTTGATGTCGCCGGTCGTCGGATCATTGTCGCCCGAGCCCCAGTAGAAAATGCCACCGAGTCCGGGTTTCCATGTGACGTCTTCAAACGTGTATCCGCCCAGGGCTCCGGCCATGCCGGCCTGAACGTCCCGGTATGCAGCTGACCCGAAGTTGTCCTCACCGACCTGCCACGCTCCTTCCACATCCCAGTTCCAGGTCCCGATCAGCGTCTGGCCCTGCCGGATCGGCTGGCTGCCTGCCAGCCGAGTACCCAGGGTGTGACGAGTTCCATCCATCAGGGCCGCGTTCGAGTCCGACTCGTCAAAATACAGATAATAGAGATCCAGACTGTTGTTCTCGATGCCTTTCCAGGTGGAATAGACACCACTGATCATGCGGCTCTGGTCCGGATTGTCGAAACTCTCCGGATGAAGACTGTTGCCGGCGGCCGCGTTCACGCTGTGCATGGAAAAGGCGTCGATGTCCCAGTCGTCACTCGCATACACCAGCTTGTGGCCTTCAAAGTTGCGGAACGTATTGGCCCATGCCAGTGATGACAGCAGTCGCTGGCCGCCGTACTGCAGAAACTGGCGACCGTAGCGGTATGTCAGTTTCCCGTCACCAGATTCTCCCAGGTTCAGCTCCGCATAGTATTGCAGCAGATCTGCCCGATTCACGTCGATCTGCGTCGGGGTGTAGGGAGCATCCAGCCCGAACATGGATGCGTCGATGGCCTGGACATATCCACCGATCAGACCGTTGTAGTCGGCCTTCAGCCAGGGAGTAAACCGCCAGAGTTCGTATGACGACTGGCCGGGTCCGCCGGGACGGAATCGATTTCGCTCGTTCATGTGGCGGTAACGCACCTCGCCGCCAAGGCTGTAGGTCAGGTCGCCGACTTTCTGATCCTTCAGACCGGGCAGGAACGGCTCATCACCGGCGATGCCGGAGAACCAGGATTCCACATCCGACAGCTGATAGTCACAGCCCTCGCCGGCGACGTTCTCACCGCAGCCTTCTTCCGCACAGCCTTCTTCCGCACAGCCTTCTTCCGCACAGCCTTCTTCCGCACAGCCGGCTGTGTCGCGGGGGACCTCGATGCAGGTGCCCTCTTCTGACGGCCGGCTGCCCGCCTCTTCCCCCCCGAAGCCGAGTGCGGGCGCAAATACCATCAGAACACAGATCTGACAGGATCGGTAAAGCGTCGTCACACAGAGTCTCATCCCTGATTGCTCCGTCGGCGGGGCGCCGCATGATGCGGCTGATGCTGCGCAGCGATTTCCCGTGAAACCGGCTCTGAACCACCGACGATCTTTTCGGACAGACTGACCTGTTGTCAGGATCCTTGGTCTGACGCGGAATAGCGCTGCCCGATTTCAGGATCGTCCCGGACGGCAAATCAGAAACAGATCTCCCATTCTGACTGTGCGTGACTGTGCGGCAGGGAGCAAGTCGGCGTGGACACCCTGTTCCGGCAGTTCCTGCTGCTGGCCAATGATTTCATGCAGCAATTTTACGGTCAGAACGAAACATTCAGGTCCAGCCGCTGTCACACACCAGCGTGATTCCGGTCAGGGGGCGCTGCGCTTCCCTGACCAGAAGATTTGTTCAACTGATCTTTGGGTCGGTCCTCACGCCGTGTCGGGCAGCCTGTCGGCGAGGCCGGGACTGGTCCGGGGCAAGGCATCCGCCGCAGCGAAAGACCGCAGGAACAGCAGCACTGCCAGGCTGCCGAGCCCGACGATTGTGCCGATCTCAGGCAGCCCGAACACGGGTATGTTTCCGGTCACCGGTGGAAAGATCATGATGTACAGGTCCACACAGCGTCCCAGCAGCACGATGACCGCGATCCTGAGCATCACACTTTCACTGCGCTTGCAGGGGCGAGGCAGCAGGACAAAGAACGGGATGACCCAGTTCAGCAGGATACAGGCCACAACCACCGGTCCCCATGCTCCATGCGTACGACGGATAAAATACGAGGTCTCTTCGGGGATATTGGCATACCAGATCAGCATGTACTGACTGAACCAGATATACATCCAGAAACAGCTGAATCCCAGCAGCAGTTTGCTCAGATCATGCAGGTGGTCTTCGTGAAAGACGCCGACCAGCGGGCCGTGTTGTCGCATCAGGACGCAGGCCACGATGATTGCTGCCAGCGTGCCGAAGATCAGTCCGGAAAACTGATACACGCCCCACATGGTGCTGAACCACATCGGCTCCAGCGACA
>SYLK01000347.1 GCA_005809115.1 Planctomyces sp.
CAGCCAGATCACCCATCGCTTCGTGCAGTTCCGCCAGACGTGCCAGCAGTTCGACCGACCGAGGCTCAGGCCGGAGCGCCTGATCCAGCGACGCGATCGCATCGGCCGTCAGGCCTGCGGCCGCCTGATAATCGGCGAGAGTCAGCCACTCTGCGGGATTCGGTGTCTGGTCGTTGCTCAGTTCCGCCGCGATCCGGCGGATCTCGTTCTGCAGCTGACCACTGTGCAGCAGAATGTTCGTCCGCAGCTCCCGCACGCGCTGATGCTGTTCGGGCGACAGCGACTCCGGAGTGATCCGATTCAGCTGCTCTGTCGCTTCCGCTGCCAGCCCTGCGTCCTGCAGGATCTGCGCCATCTGCAACCGCTGATCAAAATCCAGCTCCATCACGCAGGATTCACGAACTGTCGCGAGTGCCCGTTCCCGGAAGCCATGCTGATGCAGTATCACCGCCAGCCGCGTCAGCGCCGACGGTGTGCGGCTGTCGTCGGCCGCCATCGTCATCCAGGTGCTGATGGCTTCCTCGTCCCGTCCCAGCGAATACAGGTATTCCCCCAGTTCTTCGCGCAGCTCACCAGTGTCCGAAGCGAGGCGGATGGCCTGCTGGTATTTCAGGATCGCTTCGTGAGGCATGTCGGCACTCCGCAGCAGCAGAGCCACGCGGCGGACGGTGACCGGGTCGGACTCCCGGTAGGCCAGGAGCAGCTGCCAGACCCGTGCGGCCCGCTGCTTCCGTTCGGCCGGACTGAAGCGCGTGTCGTGCAGACACAGGCGACCCCAGTCTTCCAGCTGATCAACGTCGGCCGGAGTCCGCTGATGCAGTTGTTCGTACTGGTCCAGGGCCGCCGGGTAGTCCTGCATCCGGACGAGCTGCAGAATCAGTGCGTTCCGCAGACGGCGATCTGTCGGCGCCCGCCGGACCATCTCCGCCAGACGTAACCTGGCCTCTGAGTCACGCCCGGCTGCGTTCAGGTGTGATGCCAGGTGCACCGCAGCGTCGACGTCGTCCGGATGGTTCTCCAGCCAGTGCCTGTAGTAATTGATGACCTCGGAATCATCAGAACGTCGCTGCAGAATCTCGTCGATTCGACGGCGGATGTCGCGAAACAGCCAGCTGTCGGGTTGAATCTGTTCCAGCTGAATCTCGTAGTCTCGAACAGCCTCCTGATCCCTGCCAAGCCGCACTTTGAGTCCCGCCGCGATCAGCAGATACTCGACGCGACGAATCGGGTCCTGACTTCTTTTCGCCAGAACTTCGTAGTGCTGCAGCGCAGTACCAGTGTGTCCCAGCTGCGCGAGCCTCCCGGCGATCTCGTCCATCACGCGGACATCGTCCGGAAACGCCTGTGCCAGCTGCCGCCAGACAGCCAGGGCCTGCTGCGGGTGACCTGCCAGCTGATAAGTGCGGCCCAGGGCGAACGAGATTTCCAGACGGTCGGACTGTTCCGGCTGCCGCTCCATGGCGCGCTCCAGGGCAGCAATGCCGGAGTCTGTCTGACCGCCCAGCAGCAGTGCTTCCCCCAGTTGCCACGCGACGAGAGGATCATTCGGCAGCAGACGCTCGGCTTGCTGCAGTGCGGCGATGGCTGAATCTGCCCGCCCGCGGCGAAGCTCGAAGAGCCCCAGAAGCTGCCACCGAGAGCCGTCGTCGGGGCGGCTGTCTGCGGATTCCCGCAGCCCGGCAGCGAACTCATCCGACGTGCCTTTAGTCCGATGGTGCTGGAACACACGTTCGAGCGACACACCAAAGCGGGGCCGCTTCTGCAACGTTGTCAGAAACCGCTGATAAGCCTGAGTTTCGTCGTCGGCAGCTACGTTCCCGGGAGGCACACCCCAGGTCTGCAGAATCTGCGGCGAGAATACTGCTGCGATCAGGGAAAACAGCTGAACCGCCAGAATTCGAGTCGCATGTCGCATCGCCTGAGTCATCCCGCAGCGACTGATGAGTGCCGGGTCACTCAGCCTTCATCAGCCATGCCGCTGTTGACATCATGGCCAGAATCACAGATCGATGTCAATGTCAGCGACCGGACTGTAGTTTTCAAACCGCATGAATTCCTTTCTCCATGTCAGCCGGACAATCCCCGTCGGCCCGCTGCGGTGTTTTGCGACGATCACTTCCGCTTCACCCGGCCGATCTTCCGGGTCGTAGGCTTCCGGACGGTGCAGAAACATGACCATGTCGGCATCCTGCTCAATCGCGCCGCTTTCTCTCAGGTCTGCCAGCCGCGGTCGCTTGTCTTCCCGCAGTTCCACACCCCGATTGAGCTGCGACAGGGCAATGACCGGCACACGAAGTTCCTTGGCCAGAAACTTGAGGCGGCGTGAAATCTGCGCGATCTGCTGCTCCCGCGGAGTGTTCTTTTCGTCCGGCTCGACCAGCTGCAGATAGTCGATGATGACAATTCCCAGCGGTGATCTGCGGTGCAGTCGGCGGGAAATGGCTGCAATCTGAGTCATCGTGCGACCAGGCTTATCGTCAATGAACAACGGCAGTCGGGACAGCTCATCGGAGGCCTTGTACAGCTGGTCGCGCTGGCCGTCCGAAAGTTTTCCTGAACGGAGATCGTGACCGTTGATCCGGGCAGTCAGTGCCAGAAAACGCTCCGCCAGTTCCAGATTCGACTGTTCGAGACTGAAAACCAGCACCCCCTTGTCCGACCGGCGGGCGATCGCTTCCGCCATATTGC
>SYLK01000348.1 GCA_005809115.1 Planctomyces sp.
CCGGACTGTTCTCGCGATGTCCGAACCCCCCGGTGATTCCTCCGGCCCCATCCTGCGCCCACGCGAAGTCAAAGCCTTACTTGTTCGCCGCTTGCCGTGGTATTTCAACGCGACATCCAGGTTGCAGCAGCATTGTTCAGTAACGTAGTCTGCTGGGCTTCAAGAGTCCATAGCCAGTAGGCGTATGTTCCAGATGCAAGTGCAGCAAAAATTGTTGTCAAAAGCATGATGAGCAGCCCAATTGGTATCGGTCGCTTAAATCGAAGGTGGCGCCGAAACGCGTCAGCCGCAGAGAAATCGTTCGACCACCACCATGTGGACATTGCGAGCACGGGTATCAACTGCAGGAATGACATAAACGCGCAAGTCGGCCAAAGAGCCAATAATCCAACCACCGTGACGTAAGTAGCGAGTTGACGAGGCTGTCGGACCAGAATCGCAACGATCAGGTATCCATATGGTGCTGCGCAAGTGAGCGCGGCGGCGAGAAGTACGTATTCCTGCATTGTGTCAGATCAAGCAATCCACAAGGAATGCAATTGAACGAATGGTCTGTCGGCGAACGCCCCCCATCAGCGGATGGCGGGGTAAGCGTATCCATGCCAACACGCGAACTACCGCCATTCCGCTGCATGGGATTGTTCGCATTTGCGATTCATTGCCACTTGTGATTCTGCCGCTAAATCATTTCCGGTTGAACCGCATTGCAGGAATCAGGGTACGAAACAGCCTGCTTGTGAAACAGTGTATCGCCCTGGTTTTGGAAAGGCGAGCGTCTGTGCGTCAGCCTCGCCTGTCAAAACCTTGCTATCGACGAACGTATACCGGGCTTTTGAACTGGGACATGTTTGTTCACCATTGCAAAGCGTCGGGTACGACGGTTTCGTACTCCACGGCACGCCATCCACCTTGCGTGGATGGAAGCCCCGTCTGGCCACCAGATCGGGACGTCGATCCCACGTTGCCTGCACGCCACCGAGCTTGCCTCGGTGGTAGCTTCGTTTGGGTCAGCAGGGTGCACGGCAGCCAGATTCGCTTCCACCTGGGCAAGCCAGGTGGAAAGCAGCATGATCGGAATGGTGAGGTCTGGTTGCCAAATTCGGCTTCCACCTGGACGAGCCAGGGTGGAAAGCCGAAAACAAATGAAGCCGGTGCATTATGGCATCCTCGCTGACAACATGCGCCGCCCAAATCCTGCATTATGAAGACCTGCCCACAACCTCAGATGTTTAACAGCTCAGCGTCAGCCCTCCGTGTCTCCGCATGACATGCGACGTGCATGTCAGACTCTTTCATGAATCCGATGACGACAGAACGATGTTCCATTCGTGAAGGCAAAAAAAAGATTCACAGGGACGGCTGACGCCCAACCACTCGCCGGAGCTTTGAGTGTTTGGCCGTGATCGGCGTTCATCAGTGGTTCGTCTCAGCGATTGAATTCTCCGTGAGCTCCGCGTAAAGAGCCAAACCGAGGCGCCACGACGGCCTCGCATCGAAAAGAGTGCGTCTCATCCGTCGCCCTGGTGGCCAACAGCATTGAATGCGAACTGTGCACCGTCCTGCACTGCCGATTCGACGG
This sequence comes from Planctomyces sp., assembly GCA_005809115.1. Taxonomy (GTDB): domain Bacteria; phylum Planctomycetota; class Planctomycetia; order Planctomycetales; family Planctomycetaceae; genus F1-80-MAGs062. The sequence continues at coordinate 1,580 of SYLK01000348.1, forward strand.
CACAAAAATAACATATGTTTCACACGGGACGGAATTCGCGATCCAGGGTGGCCGGGGCTTTGCAGAGCCCTCACTCGCGTTCTGCAGGAACAGGTACTATCTGACTCTGCGGAATGACGACCGCGCTTATGTGACATCCAGCGACGATGGACTGCACTTCGCGCCGTACCAGGCATGGACGTTTGACGACGGGCAGGATCTCGGAAGCTACAACACGCAGGCGCACTGGCTGACTCACAGTGACGGTCTGTTCCTCTGTTACACGCGCCGCGGCGCCAACAATGACCACATCGCTCGAAATCGGGCGCCGCTGTTCATGGCGCAGGTCGATCCCGAAAAACTGCAGGTGATCCGCGCAACGGAGCAGGTGGTGCTCCCGGAACGCGGCGTGATGCTCGGAAACTTCGGAGCGGCCGCGATCACTCCAGAAGAATCCTGGGTGACGGACGCGGAATTCATCTCACGGCTCGTCGATCCTCTGGCCGGCACCCGACCACATCCGCGCGGGGCCGATGGAACCGTCTGGGTCGGACGCGTGAAATGGAACCCGGTGAATCGGCTCGTGAGCGATGATCAGGCGCCGTGGAGGATCAATGCTCCGCAACCGCCGACAGTTTTCGCTACTTCCTGACCCTGAAATAATAGTTGACGATCCCCGGGCGGCCGCCAGACGCTGCAGCAGAACAGCAGACATTCCGGACGCAAAGTCGCTTCAGTTCAGCAGGTCGGCAAGGGCTTCCCGTATTCGCGGAAAGCAAAATTCAAATCGCTCGTCCTGCAGTCGTCGGGACACGACATAACGACCATACAATGCCAGTTCCGGGTCGGTCCGGAGCAACCATGTCGCGCCGAGTCGGACCATCCAGGCGGATGCCGGCAGGCCGATCGGCATTTTCATAGCCCGGCGCAGCTCCGCCATGAATTGTGCCTGTGGTACCGGATTTGGTGCTGAGGCGACATAAATGCCCTGCATCCTGGCGCTGCTCAGGGCGAGTTCAATCAGGCGATTCAGGTCGATTTCATGAATCCAGCTCATTCCCTGGGTTCCTGAGCCAACGCGGCCGCCGAGCCCCAGCCGGACGATCATCCTGAGTCTGGACATGGCTCCCTCCCCGGACCCTCGATTGCGACCGATCACGAAACTCGTGCGCAGAATCACCGACCGCTGCGCCGGGAGGACGCTGTGATGAAATTCTTCCTCCCACGCACGGCCAACGAATGGTGCGAATCCATATCCGCACGGTGATTCCTCAGAGCAGACAATCTGCGGGGGATCTCCGTAAATATGCGCCGTGCTCATCTGGACCCAGACGGGCGGCGGTGTGCGGGCAGCGCGTACGCCCAGCCCGAGCGCGCGTGTGGCTTCCACACGTGACCGCAGGATTTCGTCCTGCTGGTCCGGCGACTTGATGCAGTCCACGCTGCGCCCCACGAAATTGACGAGTCCCCGCGCTCCGTCGAGCACATTGCACCAGTCACCGGGCGTTCGCGCGTCCCACCAGACTGTGGTCCACGGTCCGGAGGACGGCCTTTCGCTGCGAGTGAGCACCACCACCTCGTGTCCGGCACGGGTGAGATGTGTTGCCAGGGAAGTGCCCAGGAATCCACTGCCACCCGCAATAATGAACGGGCCGGTACTGTCGGTTGTTGTCATCCGCATTGAGTCCACAGAAGTTGGCAAAGCTGCCCCCCGTCGGTGGACCGGAATTTCCGAGAGAGATTAACCCGCCTTCCGCGGAAGCGCAGAAATCCGAGGCTGATGTTCAGATCGACACCAACTGGCGTCGACGCACGCGGGCACTCCACGTGTGTGAACACAACCCCGGTCTGGCCGGATCCTTCCTGCAGATCCACCGGTGACAGATGCCCGCTGCAGCCCACACTCGGCTGACCATCAGCCACGACAGTCCCCGACGCTGGACCGTCACTGGTCGCATGCCGGGCCTGAAGATCGCGGGCGCGCTTCTGAGCCGATGTGAAGTCGCTGCCTTCAATCGTGTCCGACAGTGCCGCACGAATCGGGTTCATGTCGACGTACGCGGCACACGCCAGCACCGCCGTTTCGTCCAGAAGGCGAACGGCGCGGTAGTGAGCCTGCCACAATTCGGCGCGTTCAGGCTACCGCGGCCCAGGCCTTCATCCTCGCTCTTCGCTCGGCGGCCGGCCTTGCTTCTTCCCGGTTCGCTCACTGAGCGATATTCTGACTCAGCAGACGCATCCACCACGAAATATCGCTCAGCCGAAGGCGAATCTCCGCCAGCCGGTCCTTGTCGTTGCGAATCCGGTTCAGTTCGAACTCTGTCGGCTCCACTGGCTGGCCGTGCTCATCGCGCTGCAGAGGACACAGCATCAGCCATCGCCGGGCCACGTCGGTGTCGTCCCACACCGCGACCACATCCGGGCGAGACCTCAGCACCAGATGCAGTTGGTTGCCGATAACGTTCCGGCTTCCGGCTCCTGTTGTCAATAAAGTGGGGCCTCCCCAGACGGCGTCCCCACATAAGGCGTCCCACGCATAAGGCGTCCCATGCATAATTTGTCCCGCCCATAACGCGTCCCCATAAGGCGTGCCCGGTGTCGCTTTGCGGCCAATCGTTCGGCCAGGGTTCGCCGGCTGTGTGACAGAGTTGGTGAAATCTGGCTATCTTCAGGTGTCTGGTCATGCCCGATTTCCGACCCATGAACTGGAGGTTCTGACGCTCGGCGGGCACGGCCACGAAGAACTGGTCTGCCACAGATGCACACAGATCAACACAGATGAAGCCAGACGGCACTGCGGATGGTTCACTGGACCTGACTGATCTGTGTCGCTGTTGATCTGTGTCCATCCGTGTTGATCTGTGGCAACTTCTCCTTGATCGGGCGCGCCCGGCGTTGAGAAACCTTCTCAGGAAAGAAACATTGTCACCATTTGCTGAGCAGAGGCTGAGAATGACTTCGACACGGCTGATCTCCCCGGTGCAGGAAAGCGCCCCCTCGGGAATCCCCGCTGGCATTCCCGCCGGCGATCACGAACTGTGCGGGATTACAGAAACACACGCGGCCGTTGTCGGAATCTCAGCGGCACGAATGCCACACCGCGGAACCCGCTGTCCTGCAGCTTGACGGAACGGGACGAGTCACTGACTTCCAGCGCCTGGAGCTTGCCGGGGTGCTGCTGGCCTGTGCTCCGCGCCTCGGAGTTCTGGTCAGTGACTTGTTTCATCCGGAGCCGGCCGAACTCATCGACAACCTGTGTCAGGAGCAGAAACTGTGCCTGCGGAGTCATACTTCCCGACTCTGCCCGGACCCGCAATTCGCGGGATCCAGCTCGCACTGGTATCACCTGACAGTGCGCGACAGTGGTCAC
>SYLK01000349.1 GCA_005809115.1 Planctomyces sp.
ACTATTTTCGTCGACCGTTCCAGGTTGTCCGTGGATACCGGTATACGCCGCGCATCGTCGTTGCGACAGCAGCCCTGCAGTGGCAATTCTGGGTACGGCCCGGTTATCGGCACTATTATTTCGGTGACTATTATGACGGGCGGTACGCCGGCCGCGGGTTCTATCCCTGGCACCGGTTCCATCGGCAGCGTCACTGTTTCGACCCGCTGTTCGCATATTACAGCAGGTCGAGACCACGCGGCGGTCCGGATTTCTATCAGCAGGTCAACCTGCAGTTCGACCTGTTCTCACGAAACGTTGATCGCCGTCCGCGACACACCCTGCGTGATCAGGACCAGTTCCTGCGATCATTGACCCGTGACGATGATCGCCGCATCTTCCGGATCGGCACCGACCTGCAGGAGCATCTTCGCGATCAGGGGACCGGACGTTTCGTCAGACTGGAGAACAGTCAGCGCGAACGGTATCGAGAAGACAACGGAGAATTGCTCCGTCTGACAGCCCAAAGACGCTCTGTGGAAGGCCGGTTCGGTTCCCGGAAAAACGCCGATGGCGAACAGCGAAAACGGAACGAATCCACCGATCCGTCAGAACAAGTGCAGGCCGAAGGATCAAGCGACAGCAGGCTGCCGGACAAACTGCCCGCCGGCGCAGATGCCGGGAAATCGGATGAGCCCGCAGGCAGCCGGAAAGGCCAGGCAGATCGTACTGATGGACGGAAGGACTCCGCAGAAGATGGCGTGACCGCCGACCGACTTGTCCTGCCACCCAGCTCTCGCCGTCGGGGCAAATCCGGTCAGGCAGACAGTGAGAATCCCGCAGGAACCGCCGACCGTGGGCGAAGGAGGAGCCGCAATGACGAATCCGCCAGCACTGGCACAGCCGGTCTGACAACTCCGATCCCGGGGGAGAAACCGGCGGACGCCGAAAAGTCGGATGATGAAAAGCGTCGCAAGACAGAGCCTGACCAGCCCGGCAGTGGTGCTGGCACTCCTGACGCGAAAGCCAATGGCGGGGAACAGTCGCCCGGAAAGAGGTCCAGACGTGTGGATTTGCCCGGAAATGCCGCGCCCGGCGGAGTCGCTCCTGGGGGCCTGATGACTCAGCCTGACCAGAAGGGAACTCGGACGGACCGAACCCAGCCGAAGCCAGAGACTCGCGACCGAACATCCGGACGACGGTCACGTGTTCCCGGGGGTTCAGACGGAGCAGCGCCAGGCGCCGGCGCCCGAATCAATCCTGGGGGTGTACCGGCCGGCCCAGACGATCGAAACGCACGATCTCGTCCGGGAAAATCCGAAGTTCAGCCGCCGGCGGTCGGGCCGTCCACTGTGCCCGGTATTTCCGGCGAAGCGACGTCTGGAAGGATTCCCGGAACGGGTGAGGCAGGATCCCGAGCGGGATCCAGCAAACTGCCGGTTCCGGGCCGGTCGGACCGTGGCAGTTCGGAGATGCGATCTCGCAGCCGAACGGAGAGCCCTGGTTCTTCCGACGCCGTCCCGTCCAGAGGCAGCCGAGCCGGCGGTTCGTCCTCACGCAATGAAGCGTCTGTGCCGAGTTTTCCTGGCGGCAAGAGTGGCAGCCCGGGTGCAGGTGGTGGCATTGGGGAGGGGGCTGGTCGGGCGCGATCATCGCCGCCGGCGGATGGATTCCGTTCACGCGCACCAGAACGAAGCGGAAGAGGTTCCGGTTCGGAAATGCGGTCAGCGATCCCGCGGGAACGCCCGGGGAAAGTTCCGTCAGAATCCAGTGGTTCATCCAAACCTTCGCGCAGGAAGGACTGAGGTCCCGGCGACTGGTGGTGTGGCAGTTGCTGGCTGAGCAGTGCACTGCGGAGCGCATCTCCGCAGTGCTGCTGTTGCGCGACGTCCGACCTGATCCCGTCTGGTTCAGGGCGCTGCCAGTTCTCGGAGCAGGGGGACATCCGTGGCTTCCAGCAGGCCGAAGCAAAATAGGGCGGGCGACTGTTCAACAGAGTCACCGCGTTCGATGATCTGTTTCAGACTTGTCAGCGGATCATGAGTTTCCACACGCGGGATCCGTGTCCGATCCAGAGCGGCAGCAACGAGCCCGATGACACTGCTGTTCGGACCTGACGTCACGAGCGACAGTTCCGGCATCCCGCGAGGTCCGGCGATCCAGTCAGCGACGGACAGCACCTGTCCTGCCTGAAGACCCAGCGGGCGCTCACCGACTGTGGCAATCATCAGCGCCCAGAGATAGCCCCGTTCTCGGATGGTGAGTTCACCGATGAAGAGCGGGTCCACCGCGAATACACGATGGCCGCTGACGAGCAGTGCGGCGATTTCCTGAGACAGGGCCGATCGCCCGCGATCGCCGATGACGAGCGCTGCCTTTGCTGGCGAATTCCGCGACAGTTCCGTCACCGGAATGGTCCAGTCGCCACCGAGTTTCAGCCGCCACAACGTCACCGTGGTTTCGGAGTGCGTTTCCTGTGTCAGCTGCTCAGCCGTCACCGAATAGCGTCGCAGACCGACGACGTTGTGCAGACGTGCGGTTTCGCGGGAGCGCCAGGTTTCCACCGCGGCAGTGTCTGCGGGCCGGTGCTCGGCTCGCGGCAAAGATTCGGCCAGCCCAAGAGCGACCGCCTGAAAGTCACGGCTGGATGACGCCGGAGCCACATCCAGTTCACTGGCCGACTTCAGCTCAGCAGCCGTGGGTGCCTCGATCCCCGGAAAGGCGGCATCGTCCCCGCTGAACCAATGATCGCGTATCATGCGATACAGCGCCTGGCGGTTATCAATCTGGAAGTTGTGTGTACCCGGATCGCTGTTAACGTGCGTGCGGAGGCGGTCTGCGGTTCCATACAGCCGATAGATCGACCCGGCGGCATCGATCAGTGGCGGGAGCGCATGGGCTGCGGCAAAACAACAGTCATCTTTTTCATTGTACGTCAGCAGTACGGCCCGCGGTGCGAGCAAGGCCGTCAACTGGGAGTAATCCGCTGTGAGTCCCAGATCGACTGGTGTCTGTTCTGAATCCCCGAGATCCGAGAAGTTGTCAATCCGTGTCCGGAAACTCGAATAACCGGCCACTGGATTGCACAGCGAGACGCGCGTGTCGAGGGCACTGATCAGAATCGTCTGCCACCCGCCACCGGACAGCCCCGCCACGCCAACTCGCTCCGGGTCAGCCTGGTCCAGCGAGAGCAGCAGGTCCAGTCCGCGCGACAGGGCGAGATAGAAGAGGGACAGGCCACTGGTACCACACAGATCCAGCTGGTTCATGCGTCCGTGCGCAAACCCGGCTGTGGCGAGCTGCCCCATACCGAACCACTCGGTGTTCAGCGCGATCACCCCGTTTCGCGCCATGTGGATGCACCGCGCCTGTTTGTACTCTGCTGCCTTTCCTGACGCGTCATGGCCATTGACATTCAGGAACACAGGCCGTTTGCCGGTCACTTTGTCCGGCAGATACAACAGTGCCGGGACCCACGTTCCGGGAATCACCTCGTAACGCAGCTTTCTGATGTGGTAACCCGGCCCGCCCTCGATCTGATCGAGCATTTCCACGCCGAGTCCGGCCTGGCGCCATTCCGGCGGGACGCCACGAAACACGACTCGATCGAGAACTGCACGTCGGGTGGCATCGGCGTACTCTTCCCACGCCTCTCGCGAGGCAGCCTCCGGCATCGGAGCAACCCGCGCGGCCGTCAGACGACGCACATCAGTCAGCACCTGATCCACGTCCACGATCGGATGTGACAGGATCAGTTGCAGTTCGTCCGGAAGCCCGTCCGCAGCCACACCGACGGCGCATGTCTGCAGGCAGAGCAGGATTGACAGCCCGGTCGTCAGGTGGAGTCGTATATGCACGGATCGCGATTCGGAATTCGTCGCCCTGAAATAAACACAGGTCATCGACACTATGACTGTCTGCCGCCTGTGTTACCAGCGAAAACTCGGAAAATCAGGCAGGCCCGGATGAGGTCTGCCGACGGTCATTCGCAGCCGCCCAAAATGACGTCCGGACTCCCGCGAAGCCGGGCGCTGCGTGGCGGCATCATTCGTGGCTGCGGTGTTGCTCAGATCGCAAGTCTATTCACAGCAGCCTGTTAGCAGCGTCTGCCCCTGGCACTTCGGCGTCTGAACGTGGCGTTCCGGCATCATGGACCGGGGGCCAGCTGGTCCGGCCTGACTCAGCCCGGAGAATTCTGCATAAAACGTAAACCGTTTATCTGAAAACACTTACAAACACACCCCGTGTCCTGACTGTTCAGAATTCGTGGCGCGATTGACGTTTTGGCATTCAGGGTGCTTTACACATCCGGCATGAACCACTCGTCAGCGTGACGAGGGCCGAACATGACAACGGCAAACTGATCCCGAAACAATCAGTCCTG
>SYLK01000350.1 GCA_005809115.1 Planctomyces sp.
CAGGATCTGCCCGACGGTGCCGCGAACGCATTGTCCCGGCGTCGCTGAGAGCGTTTCCGAGTGCGGCGTGATTCCCCCGCTGACATCGAAAGAGACCTTCCCCGAGTTCCAGCGTGCGGGGCGATGTCGCGCAGACGGCAGGCCAAGCAGCCGCGCCGCGAGATTTTCCGAGGACAGCGCCCGGTATCCAACAAAGCTGGTGCACAGACGAGGATTGACTTCCACGATCACGACCTGCTCCGGCAACGCCTCGTCCATGATGACGTCGACGCCCAGATATCCTCGGAAGCCGCCGACCGCGGAACTCATGCGACGCGCCAGTTTCTCGACCACCTCACACACCCGCGGGGCCGCGGGTACCACGCCTCCGCGATACTGCAGTGATGTGCCATCGCAGTCAAGACACTGCTCGGCAGCCGGCAGAATTGTCGTTTCCTCAGTCTCGTCGCCGCCAATCAATCCGAAGGAACACGCCTGACCGCTGACAAACGGCTGCGCGATCAGAGGAGCGTTCGCGGCACCGTCGGGCAGATCCTGCCAGCGAACCCGCGAATCGCGCACGATCCGGACCCCATCACTCCCGGCACCATCGCGCGGCTTGATGACGACAGCTGGCGTCCCTCTGGAATCCTGGGCGGAATCACCGTGCCGGCCACCGTCCTGCGATCGCAGCAGGATCTCGGCCACGCCTCTGTCGATCAGTCGTGTCGGGATCGTCGGCAGACCATGTGCCGAGAGCCACTGCCATGTGGCGAGCTTGTCGGTGAACCAGCGGGTACGCTGATCATCGAGATTCAGCAGGACGGGCAAAGTGCCGGACGGCCGCGGGCGATCGCACGGATGCAGGTGCTCGACAGTGCGAAGCAGCAGCTCCAGGATACCCCCGGATTCCGGCGCGACCAGCAATACCGCGTCGACGGCGGCCGCGGTCTGTCGCAGCGTCTGCAGCAGATCCTGCTCGGACCAAATCGGGATCGTCGTCAACGACGGTCCCCGGGGCAGACAATTCGGCACGCCCGCACCCAGGAAGGTCGTGACCGTGAGATCGGGCAATGCCAGAAAGTCGCTGACCACCGCCTGCAGCATCGCCGCGGCTTCTTGACGCATTGATGCTGTGGCTGCAAAAAAAGCCTCCGGGACGGCCTGCAGGTACTCAACACACAGGATCCGGTTTGTCAGCGATATTCTTCCCACGAAACTGTATACCGGGAATCCGCCAGCGCCCCGGCATCTGCGGGGTCTTCGTCGGCACCGCAGACCACCAGATGATTCAGAATGCGGTTCACTCCGGGGATCTTTCGCACGGCATCGCAGATATCAAAAGACTCATCAGCAAATGTCACAACCCCCTGGAGGCAGATTCCGTTCCGCGTTCGTCTGACAACCAGTGACGAGAGTTTGACTCTGTCGGTCGCCAGCAGTTCTCGACGCACATCAGATTCCACATCATGGCAGGACCTGGCCTGCGGCAAGTCGATCAGCTCGGTTGGCATGAGATCCTCCGCGCCAAAGCAGGGAAGGAAGGGAACTTCCACGGCGGCGAGCACTGCACGGGCAGATGGCAGTCCTTTCTGCTGTCGGTAACCACAGCCTTCAGTCGACCGCATCAGAATCAGAATTTCGATTCAGACGACTGGCTCAGACAGACGGCTGGCAATGTTCGACCTGCTCGTCATGATACCCGACGGTTCTGATTCAGCCAGATGGAAATCCCCGTTTCCCGCGAAATCGCGCCGATTTCGAAAAAGTCGCTTGATTTGAATTCAGGTGCTGATTTACAGGGTGCCGAACAGAAGTCGCGGAACAGGCTGCGCGAAGCCCTGTTCACCTGTTATGATTTTCAATCAGTGATCGCGGTGATATCCTGGAGCAGCAGCCCGCGGCAGCTGCCGCAGTGGATTCCAGCTGTCCTGCTCGCCTTCAGGGGGGAGTCAGACGCGGGATCCGGCGGGCATTCCAAAAAAGGGGACAGAGCGTGTCAGATCGAGCAGCGATGAAGCGGTCCGTGTGCCAGGCGGTGGACGCTCGCCGTGACAGGATCGTGGGGCTGGGCGAAGCGATCATGGACCATGCGGAGCTGGGGTTCAAGGAATTCCGGACGGCCGATCGTGTTCAGGATGTTCTGACGGAAGTCCGGCTGCCGTTTGACGCCGGTCTGGCCATCACGGGTGTGAAGGCCGTGCTGCGCGGGGGAAAGCCGGGGCCCACGGTGGCGCTGATGGGGGAACTGGACGCACTGCTGCTGCCCGAACATCCTCGAGCCAACCCGAACACGGGAGCCGCACATGCCTGTGGTCACAACGCGCAGATTGCCGGACTGATGGGCGCGGCGCTGGGACTTTGTGACTCCGGTATCGCTCCTCAGCTGTCGGGCAACATCGTATTCCTCGCGGTTCCGGCCGAAGAGTATGTCGAAATCGGCTACCGCATCGGACTGGTGCAGGCGGGCCGCACGTCGTTTCTGACGGGCAAGCAGGAACTGATCCGGCTAGGCTGCTTCGACGACATCGACATGGCGATCATGATTCATTCGATCAGTCCGGAGTTTCTGGAAGGTGCCATTGGTGTTCCGGTGTCATCAAACGGGTTTCTGGCCAAGAACGTGCGATTCACGGGCCGGGCGGCTCATGCCGGGGCGGCGCCCGAGCAGGGCGTGAATGCGATGTACGCTGCCACACTCGCCCTCCAGGCTGTGAACGCCCAGCGCGAAACATTTCGCGACGAAGACTGCGTGCGGGTGCATCCGATCATTACCAAAGGCGGGGACCTGGTGAATGTGATCCCGGCGGACGTGTGCCTGGAAACGTACATCCGGGCGAAGTCGCCGGCGGCCATGCTGGACGCGGCACAGAAATTTGATCGGGCGATGTACGGGGCGGCGGTGGCCATGGGGTGTGAGGTCGAAGTGGCCACTGTGCCCGGAAATCTGCCGCTGCGAAACGACCCCCGCCTGGCGGAGTTATTTCGGGATAATGCGGAAACACTGTTTGGACCAGGGACCTGCCGAGAGTATCCGCACAGTGGCGGATCGACCGACGCGGGTGATCTCAGTCAGCTCATGCCGCTCCTGCATCCCATGATGTCCGGTGCGAGCGGGGCGGTGCACAGCGTGGACTGGCACATCTCCGACACGGAGGCAGGCTACCTGTCTCCCGCGAAAACGCTGGCCATGATGGCGATCGATCTGCTGTCAGACGATGCACAGCGCGCCCGGGAGGTGCTTTCCCACCACCGGCCGGTGATGTCGAAGCACGAATATCTGGAGCAGCAGAATGCCGTGTTTCGGACGCAGCACTTTGATGGTGCCAGGATGAGCCTTCGATGAAGTCGCCGCAGTGGCAGCGCGTTCGGAGGCGGGGTGTCCTGGTCAGCCTGACCGCCCTCGCGGCCGGAGTCACCGGCTGGCGCTGGCTCCGGACTGCCCGCCGCCCCAACCTGCTGCTGATCACACTCGACACAACTCGCGCGGATCGGATCGGTTGTTACGGATGTGCGACGGCTCAGACACCGGCGCTGGATTCGCTGGCAGCCGGCGGAGTCCTGTTTGAGAGGGCATCTGCGGCCGCTCCGCTGACCCTGCCATCGCACACGACCATGATGACCGGCTTGTATCCGCAGGAACACGGTCTGCTGACAAACGGACGGGGACGTCTGGAACAGGACATTCCGACCCTCGCCGAAGTCCTCCGGTTGGCCGGGTACGACACGGCCGCCTTCGTCGCCTCGTTCGTGCTGCACGCCAAATTCGGGCTGGATCGCGGTTTCAGTATTTACGACGACGACCTGGCCGATCCCGGCGCCCCGCCGTCGCAGGGCATGTACCGCCAGCGAAGCGGAGCGCGCGTGGCGGAATCCGCGCTCGCATGGCTCCGACAGCGGCGCTCCGCCCCGTTCTTCTGCTGGGTCCATCTGTATGACCCGCATGATCCGTACGTCGCCCATCCCGACGAATTTGGCGATCGCTTCGCGGCAAACCCGTACGATGGTGAAATCGCTTATATGGATCTGCAGGTGCAGAAGCTGCTGAGTGATCTCGACAGCCGGGGGCTCCGCGACGAGACTCTGATCGTGGCCGTGGGAGATCACGGTGAGAGTCTGGGCGAGCACCACGAGCAGCAGCATGGGCTGACCCTGTATCAGGCGGCGATGCACGTGCCCTGGATCTTTTCGGGCTGGGGGGTGACGACGCCGGGTCGGCGGATTCCTCACACGGTGTCGCTGATCGAACTGATGCCCACGGTCCTGGACATTGCAGGACTGGCTGACGCGGCACTGACTGCCAGTCGCAGCCTCCGTCCGGCACTCTCCGGAGCCGAGATTGTGCCGCGTGAATGCTGTGCGGCGACCGACGATCCACTGCTGGAACACGGCTGGGCACCACTCAGAAGTCTTACCACGCAGAACTGGAAGTTCATCCGCTCGGTGCAGCCGGAACTCTACGACCTGACGGCCGATCCGCGGGAAGAAACCAATCTGGCTGCCACACAGCCGGATCGGGCGGCTGAACTGGACGGACGGCTGGCCGCACTCGAGCAGGTCATGGTCGTACGCACCGCAGCGGCCGTGGAATTAACACCCCGCGAACGGCGAGCCCTCGCCAGTCTGGGATATGTCGCCGATGCCGGCCCGGCGCCCACAGCCGACGAACGCGATGCACCACTGCCCGACGTCAAACAGATGCTGCCACTGTATAATCAGGTTGAGGCCGCCTATCAGCTGCTGACCAGCGGCGACGCTGTGGCAGCAGAACGTCGGCTGAGGGAACTGCTGGCTGAGAACCCCGAGTACACCCGGACGCAGCTCTATCTCGCCTCTGCCCTGACTGACCTGCAGCGATTCGCCGAGAGCACGGAACTGGCGCGGCAGGTTCTCGCCCAGGACCCGGACAACGTTCGGTGGTCCGCGATGGCCTTCTTCCTGCTGGGGGCCAACGCGTGGGGTGAGCAGAAAATCGCTGAGGCGGCTGAAAGCTTTCGGCGGGCAGCAGAGATCGAACCGGCAGCTCCGGCGCTGTTTCACCTGGGCAGCGCGCAGCTCGAACTGGGTGACGCTGGCGGTGCCGAGAAATCCTTTCGCGACGCACTCGAACAGGACGAAGGGTACGTACGGGCACACCAGGCACTGGGAATGCTGCTGACTCGCCAGGGACGAATCAAGGACGCGATCGGTCACTTTCGAGAAGCTGTTCGGTTCGACCCGGCCATGGTCGAAGCGCACGGCAACCTCGCTGTCCTGCTGGCCGGTCAGCGCCGTTTCTCGGAAGCCGGTGAGCATTTCGCGACGGCTGCGCGACTCCGACCAGACAACGCCGAACTGCGGTTCAATTACGGATCGTTTCTGCTGCTGCAGGGGCAACTGGAGGCCGGGATTCGCGAACTGGAAGAAACCCTCCGAATTGATCCACAACACCAGCAGGCGGCCGTGCGGCTCGAACAGGCCCGCAGCCTGCGCAGATAATCGGGAGCACCAGATGCCGTTGACTTCGTCGCGGACTCATCCCCGCCCGGCTCGCCAGCAGGTGCGCCGCCCGGCTCGCCGGCAGGTGCCCCGCCGAACGCCCCACTCAGCCCGTCACCCAACGCCGTTATGGATTGTTCGTCGCATTTTCCGCAGGCCTCACGAAGTCCCTTCTCCCCCTTGCCAGGGGGAGAAGGTGGCCGAAGGCCGGATGAGGGGGTTCGTCGCTGGTTGCGGTCCCGGAAAAGTGTTTTACGGCGTTGTCGGTCACCCGGAGCGCAGCGCTCAATTCGGCCGGCCGGTCCTGGCTGCGGCTGTGCTGGCACTGCTGACGGCGACACTGGTCTGCTGCCACTGCTGCGCAGGCCAGGGACCTGCGGACGACGAGTCGATGGCGGCGAACGGCCTGCTGGGCGAGTACCGTACCGCCAGGCAGCGGATCCGGCGAATTGATCCCCGCCCTGCCTTTGACTGGCAGCATGCAACTCCCGATGTCCGACTGGCACGGGAACCTTTCGAGGTTGTCTGGACCGGGATGATCCTTGTGCGGGATGGCACCCGATTTCAGTTTCATGCCCGCGTCAACGGCGGTGTTCGCGTTGACATCGGCACGGAAACCGTGCTGGAGACTGAGCCGCTGAGAGGCCGCTTCGTCAGTGGGCGCGAGGTGACACTGGCTGCAGGGGAACACACGCTGACCGTGAACTACAACTCGCCCGAGACCGCGGACCCGGCCGGTCTGCAGATTTTCTGGTCCTCCGATGCGTTTCCACTGGAGCCACTTTCGGCCGATATTCTGACGCACGAATCCACAGACAGTGTGGTGCTCCGGCAGCAGGCTTCCGGCTCGCTGCTGTCAGATGCCTACCGCTGCGCCGCGTGTCATGCGGATTCCGGTGAACCTGATGTTCCGGCCGCTCCGGATCTGGACCATGTGGCGGCTGGCAACACGCTGGCGATCCTGCGGCAGCGTCTGCTGGATCCTGCAGACGTCGTGCCCAATACGCGGATGCCGCACTTCGGGCTGTCACCCGAACAGGCCGACCAGATCGCTGCCTGGCTGCTGC